>CBDTUM010000025.1:0-40874 GCA_965363495.1 uncultured Desulfopila sp. | reverse complement strand
AACTTATACCCCTCAAGGGGGCACTAAACAGAGTACCCGTCAAGCGAGTATTAAAAGGAACACCCCTCAAGGGGGTACTAAAAGGAGTACCCGTCAAGCGAGTATTAATCAGAATCCCGCAAAACTTTTTGGCGGGGTTAGTTAAGCAACCCTGCTAGATTTCAACTCATTAAGGTTACCTTGCATGAAAATTGTTTTGCAATCTCCTCTTGATATGCACCTGCATCTCCGGGAAAACACAATGCTGCAGACTGTTGCACCCTACACCTGCAGCTCTTTTGCTGGAGCGGTGATAATGCCCAATCTCGTCTCCCCCGTCGATTCGCTGGAAAAGGTCCGACGATATAAGGAAGAGATTGTAACAGCGGGTAAGTCAGATACCTTTGCCGCCTATATGACGCTCTTTTTCAGAAAATACACAAGAGCTGAGCTCGCTCAAGCTAAAAATGAGATTATCGGCATCAAACTCTACCCGGCGGGCATTACCACTCGCAGCGAAAGTGGTGTTGCCGACTTCGACGATATCGACGAGACCCTCAGCTTGATGGAGGAAATGCAGATTCCGCTCCTGGTGCATGGCGAATCAAATGGATTTGTGCTCGATAGAGAAACGGAATTTCTCACCATTTACCAGCGTCTGGCAGAATCCTTTCCCAAACTGCATATTGTCATGGAACATATTACCACCGCCGCAGCAGTCGATTTTATTGACCGGTATCCAAACGTCTCGGCCACGGTTACCCTGCACCACCTGCTGATTACCTTAGACGATGTGATCGGTGGCCTTTTGGAACCCGACCTCTTCTGCAAGCCGATCGCCAAAAGACCTGAGGATCGTCAGCGCCTGCGTGAAGCGGTGTTTTCGGGTCACGATCGAATCATGTTCGGCTCGGATTCCGCTCCCCACCCCCGGCATAAAAAAGAATGTTGCGGCTGTGCTGCAGGTATCTTTTCAGCACCAGTTGCCCTGCCCATGTTGGCAGAACTCTTCGAAGAGGCAGGCCGACTGGACCTGCTGCAACAGTTCACCAGCGACATCGCCTGCAGGCGCTACGGTTTACAGCCACCAGACAAAACCGTGACCCTGGAGAAAAAATCATGGACCGTCCCTGAGCTCTGCGGCACAGTCAAGCCTTTCGGGGCCGGACGTCAGTTGCGCTGGTCAGTTACGGAGGTTGTGTAACCACTCTGCCGCCACTGAAAGTGCAGCGCATCGTGGCGGCAGGAATCCAGACACTCAGCGCATCGCAACTTTCCCCAGGGTATTGATCTGGCCAATCACAATACATAGTGTTTAGTTAGTGCACCCCCAACATGGTTCGAACCACAGCAAGGAGCAAAGAACCGGATTACTTATGACTACCACTCCGAGGGGTATATGTACCTTTGAAAAAGATATTTTCTTGTGAAAACAGGCAAATAATCTGTAAGGAACTGAAAGGGAGAAAGACTATGACAACATTTGAACAAGTGAAATTGGCTGTACTGAGTCTAGAAGAGCAAGACCAGAAACGACTGATCATGGAGGTTCTGACGGAAATAATGCCCAAAGTCTGTAGGGATGAAGAATGTCTCAGCCAGATCAGGAACTTTGTCAACCAGGAAACAGTCAGGGAGTATCGGGAACAGCACATGGACAGCATATAGGATCGCCAGAGACTTACAGGCAGAAAATTCCGGGTCTGAAGTCATAAACCAAGTTGCCGGCTCAGGCTAACTCCGTTAAGTCAAGATATCCGCTCGATCGGATGTCACCTTCACTTGGCTTCAAGCAGTAAATTTTGTCGTCGAGCCTCAAAAAGAATCACGGCGGCAGCAGCAGAACTGTTGAGCGAGTCAAGAGAGCCCACCATCGGAATTGAGAGAAGTACATCACACTCTTTTTTCACCAGCGGCCGGATACCTTTGCCTTCGCTGCCTATTACCAGACAGGCGGGCATGGACAGGTCCGTTTGATAAAGAGAGTGAGCATCCGCATCCTTGACTGCCCCAAATATCCAGAACCCAGCCTTTTTCAACACCTTTAACGCATTCACCAGATTGGTGACCTGGCAGATATCTATGTGCGACATAGCCCCGGCAGAAGATTTCGCCGCAGTTCCTCCAAGTGGGGCAGAACGTTCCCGGGTTACTATAACACCGGCAGCACCGGAAGCCAGAGTGGAACGGATTATTGCCCCGAGGTTGTGCGGATCCTGAAGAGAATCACAGACCATCAGACGAACGTTTTCTCCCGCGTCGATACGGATCTTCAATTTTGCTACCAGATCATCTAAAGCGATAAGAGGGGTCTGACTCATTCGGGCAACTATCCCCTGATGACGGACTTGTGCACTCTCTTCGCCGGTCAAACGTAACGAGTCGACAAAGGTAAGCTTAATATTGTGCTGCCGAGCAAGATCAATAATCTCTTCAATTTTCGAACCTCGCTTATCTTTTTGTAAGATAATTTCCGTGAAACGGTCCGGTTCTTTGACCAATCCTTCAAAAACAGGATGGACCCCCCAGAGAAGATCCTCACTTAATCGAATACTTTTTTCTGCACCCTGCTTTTGTCCACCACCCTGTCTGTTCATTGAAACACTCTCTTGCTAATGGGTTTACCGGATGGCAGTCTGTGCGCTCTAGCCCTCTCCGCGATAATAATTGACCCCAGAAGACGCGCTGCCTCATCAATATTTTCATTGATGATCAGATATTCGTACTCCGCAGCAGCACGCATCTCGACGGCTGCATTTCTCAGTCGCAGTTGGATTACGTCCTCACTCTCTGTCCCACGACCGCGTAGTCTTCTTTCAAGTTCGGTGAGACTCGGCGGCGAGATAAAAATATGGGTTGCCTCAAGTTGTTTTTTCCAGCGGAGAATAGCCGCCCCCTGCACATCGACATCAAGGCTTACATCCAACCCTTCTTCAAGCTGAGCACCGATGGCTCCTACACTTGTGCCGTAGAGATTATCATGTACGTCGGCATATTCAAGGAACTGTCCCTGATCGATCATTTTCAGGAATTCGGCCCGATCTATAAAGTGATAATCAATTCCATCCTGCTCCCCGGGTCGGGGAGAGCGGGTAGTGTGGGAGATGGAAAAAACCAGGCCGGGAATCTCGGCCATTACTCGTTTTAGCAAAGTAGTCTTCCCCGCACCGGATGGCGCGGAAATTACAAACAGTCTTCCAGCGGTCATATCTGCTCCAGTACTGCTGATGTTTTGTGCTGTTCAAAATATTCAGTCAGATTCTGAACAGGCTGAAGGGCCTGCATCCTCTGGCCGATGGTGTCAGGTTGTACCGAAGAAAGAATAATATGGTTTGACTCCATGATCAGAATCGATCTCGTTCGTCGTCCCTCTGTGACATCAATGAGCCTGCCATCAGCTTTAGCCGCCTCTTTCAGTTTGCGGGCGGGAGAAGATCCGGTATTAATTACTGCGACAATTTTTTCCACTATCACTGTATTGCCGAAACCGACGTTGAGCAACTGCATAACACACCATATAGTCAAATGTTGCATTGATAATTTTGCATCTACCCCTTTACCGCCAACAAGATCACCAGCTTATTCAATATTTTGTACCTGCTCACGCATTTTTTCTAATTCACTTTTCAAATCAACAGTGAGATGGGCCACAGCAGCGTCATTTATCTTCGAGGCAAGAGTATTCACCTCCCGCAGGAACTCCTGAATTAGAAAATCGAGTTTTCTGCCGACACCACTTTCTTCAGTTAGAAAAAGAGTAAACTGACTGATATGGCAGCGCAACCGCACAATCTCTTCGGTAACGTCTGTTTTATCAGCCATGACAGCAACTTCTTGGGCCAGACGAGCCGGATCAAGCTGGACATTGGTTAATAATTTATCAAGTCTTTCCTGCAAATTTTTCTGTCGCTGTTCCAGTAATTCAGGGATGTTTTTTTCAATACTCTCAATCGTTTTTTCGAAGAATTGTAACCGGCTCATGAGATCGTCAGCCAGTGCATTCCCCTCCTGGCTCCTCATTGTATCACAACTTTCCAAAGCTGTCGCAACGACTTTTTCGACCATCTCCGAGACGATAGCTAAATCCTCGTCTTTTTGCTCTCGTGTCAATACATCAGGGTAAGCAGCCAATATCTGAGGGCTGATTTCACAGGCCATACCAAATTCTTCTGAAAGGGCCAGTAAAGCATCCCTGTATCCCCCAGCTAAGGCCATATTCACTTTCACCTCCTGCATGTCGGTAAAATCTCCGCTTACCGAGAGCATCAAGTCCACCCTGCCACGCAGGTGCGTTTCTGCAACCATTTTACGGATTTTTTCTTCCAGAGGAGCATATCCTCGCGGCAGTTTTATTTTCAGATCGAGATACCTGTTATTGACACAGCGGATCTCGGCAGTCCAGACTCTGCCACCCTTTTCTAATTCTCCCCGGCCAAACCCGGTCATACTTTTTATAGCCATACGCTCGATCCTCTTTGCAAACTCTATAAACAACAAAACGATGTAGAAGGAATCCCCTCTACACCGTTTTGTCAACGATCACTACAAGAACACACTCCCGGAAACTATTTTTTCGCTAAAGCTCCGTTCAATTTCTTAACAATAATATCACTAATATCAATCGACGGGTCAAAATAAACAACCCCGTTTCTACCATCCATTATTGCCGTATAACTGTTGTCCTTACCATACTGGTTAACAATATCTTCAAGTGCTTTAAGAATCGGCTCAAGCTCTTGGTCCTGCAATTTTTTCAACTCAAGACGGGCATCTTCAGTTTTGGCTTGAAGTTCTCGACCATTTTTCTGAAACTGACGAACCTTTTCACCTTTTTTCTCTTCACTCCAGGCAGAGCTTTTCTTCTTTATCTCGGCCTGTAATGCTTTGAGCGCTTCTTCTTCGCCCTTAAAGGTGGACTGCAATTCCTTCATTTTGATGTCGAACCGGCCTTTTGCCGCTTTTCCCGCATCACATTCAACTATGATTTTCTGCACGTTCATTATGCCTAGCTTTAAATTAGCAGAAAAGCTATTATTTGCAGTAAAACAGACCAACATTAAAATCAAACCTGCTAACAGGTTTCTTTGAGATGCCATTATTGTCTCCAAAAGATTGGCTAAAACGTCAATAAAAACTTACTGAACTACAACGAAATCGTCACGTCTGTTCTGTGCCCAGGAAAGTTCATCATTACCCTGCAGCATCAATCTTTCTTCACCATAGCTTACGGTGGAAAGCTTTGACTCGTCCACGCCTAAATTCACCAGGTATTTTTTAGCGTTCAAGGCACGTCTTTCGCCAAGAGCCATATTGTATTCATTGGTGCCACGAGGATCAGTATTCCCCTCGATTCGTACTTCGTAACCCTGCTGATTAGTATTGACAAATTCAGCATTGACCTGCATACGTGCGACCTGATCTTGGCGAACATCCGAAGAGTCAAAGTCAAAATAAAGAGGCAGCATACCTTCAGTCGTACGACCTTCATTGATCCCGAGAGGTTTTGAATCCAGCGACTCTTCGACCCCAATTGCTTCGCTTTTCTTCTCTGTCTGCAGCGCTTCATCGCTTTGTTTTTTCGAACCGCAACCAGACAAGGTCAGAACAGACACACACAACAACAAAGGCAACATAACTCTTACTTTACTAACCATGGCAAGAACCTCCAAAAGATCCTTAAATAATTTAAATACTCTAATACTCTAGAATTAAAACACCGATCGTAGTGAGCAACCGCTCTCACTCCCAATCCTTAAGACAAGCATATAATCTTACAAGATTACGAAAAATAAATCAACTTTTTTTATTAATGCAGGTGGAGTCTAACAAAAAAAATGCGCGGCCGGCTCTCTTGCCGAAATAATATTGACTAACCAGCACCAGTGACAATGGACGTTTTTCGAAACACGATTAGCTATCGACTGAAATTTTTAGCTTACCAAAGGTAAATTTACGCTAGTGATTATTAACTATTCAGATTATAAAGAAGGCATGCTTACTTCGTAGGGTAACCTCACACTACTTCCTAAGAGCTACTCTTTCCAGTGCCCCTTGCTGGGGAAAATTGGCCAAAGCATTCATAGCAGGAAAATAACGGTCCCATCTCCTCGCAGGAGATGATAACTATATGGAGAATTAAATGGCCAAGGTTAATATCAGCCCAAACAGAACAACAGACAAAACTATCCGCACCATTGATCGAAAACGGGAGCAGGAGCGGCGGAAAATGTTTTTAAAAGCCAAGGATCACGCTCCGGAATTCGCTGCAAAACTCGTTCAGCGTCTTATCGACAGAGAAATTCTTGAGACGACATCTGTCTCGGCAATGCGCGAGGCTTTTGAAAATCAGCTCAATAAACTTGGCTATCTAGAAGAATTCGAACTGCAGATGAAGATTGCCCCTGTTCGGACCATCGCCCAGGATCCGAACATTGTGAGCCTGTATTTCACCCAATATATAGTTGAGGACCTCATCGAACACCCGGCTATTCAGGATATCTTTGGCGATGACCTTGATATCTACCGTGCGGTGGATTCAGTCTTCAGAGTTCTCAGGCAATAAATGGAACATCCGTCTGACTTTCCCGCTCTTCTTTTTGCTGATGGAGATGACAATATAAGGGAATTCAATGAGCTTGGGATGGTCGGCATGAGTAATGGAAATTTCCTCCGTCCGGTTCTCGAGGATTTGATCCCTTTGCCTGAAGGCAGTGACATTTTCACTCTGCCCGGCCGCCTACCTGTTGGCTGGGATGCAAACCTGGAAGAACCTGTTCTCCTTGCTGAAAATCCTTATGCCGACGGTCAACCAGTCCGGGCGGTCGCTGCTTTCATGGCACCGGCCCATACCGCGATTTACTCCGGAGGTTATCAGACGCAGCCCGGAGCCCCGACACTGCCTCTTTTTGCCTATACCGCCGTAGGCTGGCATAAGGGAAGATTTTGGGTAACCGGATTTCGCAGTGACCCCGATAAACGTCAGGATGCGGATCAATACCGGCAGGCCGATGTCATAAAGCTTACCAAGAAAAAACTTCGCTTATATAAGGACAACAGGCTTATACAACACCTGGGTAAGTGCTGTCTTACTTATGGCTGCCCTGCTGCCCGAAATTTTTTCCTCGGTCGTTGGGAAGCACCCTTACCTACCTCGCCGGACTGCAATGCCCGCTGCCTCGGCTGTATTTCACTGCAGGCTTCCGGTTGTTGCCCTTCAACGCAGGATCGCATCACTTTTGTACCAAGCGTAGGTGAAATAAGTCAAATTGCTATCTCGCACCTCGAATCAGCAGAAAACCCAATTGTCAGTTTTGGCCAGGGCTGCGAAGGAGAACCGCTACTGCAGGCCGGCGTTATTGAACAGGCGATCAGCCGTATCCGCAGCAAGACGTCCAGAGGCACAATTAATCTCAACTCCAACTCCAGCCTGCCTGTGGCTGTCAAACGACTCGCCCAAGCCGGACTGGACAGCCTGCGAGTAAGTCTCAATTCGGCGCAGGAAGTCTACTACAATCGATATTACCGCCCCAAGAATTATTGTTTGTCCGACGTCACTCAATCAATCGATGTTATGAAGGAAAGTGGTCGTTTTGTGTCCCTTAATTATTTCATTCTACCCGGTTTTACCGACTCATCGCACGAGTTTGACGCTCTGTGCACACTCATTCGAATCCATCATCCTGATTACATCCAGCTTCGCAACCTGAATATGGATCCTGAATGGTACCTTAAAAGCCTTGCTCTACCAAAAAACACGAACTCTTTGGGCATTCGCCATTGGTTTGATCGCCTGCGAAAAGAGTTTCCAACACTCCAATTTGGTTATTTCAATCCGCAAATTCATCCAGAGATAAGCACGCCTTCTGACTCCAATTGATTGCATTCCATAATCTTACAATCTGTTCGTAACTCTGCACTGCCACCCAAAGATAATGTTATAGCTGATTTTTCTTGGTTTTCTTTTTGTGATGGGATACAGTTCTGTTTAATAACCTTTATCAATATTTATCTTAAGGAACAAATTATGGAACAGTTGCCAAACATGCGGTTAACCACTCAACGACAAATCATCTTAGAAGAATTGGCCAAGGTTACCTCCCATCCAACCGCTAACGAGGTATATGACATGGTGCGCAGGCGTCTGCCTCGTATAGGCCTTGGAACTGTATATAGAAACCTTGAACTCATGGCTGATGTCGGCGTTATCCTCAAGCTGGAAGTGGGCGGCACCCAAAAACGCTTCGACGCAACGGTAGAACCCCACTATCATGTTCGCTGCTCTGCATGCGGTAAGGTTGATGATATTGATATTGCTGTTCAGGAGCAGATCAACCAAGTGGCCGAAAAAGCCAGTAACTACAAAATCCTTGGGCATCACATCGAGTTTACCGGAATATGCACAAGTTGCCTTGAAAAAAGCCAGGAGAGGAATATCAATTAAAGATCTGCTACAGAACGGCACTAGGGCCGTATACTGTTACATAAGTACCAAAAGAAGGGCAACAGCGACAATACGCTGTTGCCCTTCTTTTTTATGCGACTCCAATTGCGGTCGACACTATTTCAGGCAAAAATAACTTTACTGAATCTGCGTTTCCCCACCTTAATAAGCACTTCACCTTTCGGCTCAATAACCGAATCGATATCGGTAACCTTTTCTCCATCAATTGACACGGCACTCTGTTTAATCATTCTTCTTCCGTCGGATGTTGAGGTTACAAGACCAGCATCAACCAGTAACTGGGGCAAAGATACCGGCTCCGTTGCAACATGTCTCATCTCAGGTACGTCGTCCGGCACCCCACCTTTTTTAAAAACTTTCTCGAAATTTTCTTCTGCCGCCTGGGCAGCTTCGGCACCGTGAAAACGCGCAGTGAGCTCTCGAGCCAACTGTTTTTTCACGTTTTTGGGGTGCAAGACATTGGCCTCAACCTTATTCTTAAGCTCGTCAATTTCTCTACTACTTAAATCACTGAGCAAGGCGAAGTACCTGAACATCAAATCATCGGAGACGGAAAGTACTTTACCGTAAATATTATCGGCAGATTCGGTAATACCGATATAATTGCCAAGAGACTTACTCATCTTATTGATACCATCCAACCCTTCTAGGAGCGGCATCGTGATAACAACCTGTGGTTCCTGACCATGGGATCTCTGCAGGTCCCTGCCCATCAGCAGGTTAAACAACTGGTCGGTTCCACCCAGTTCCACGTCCGCCTCCATAGCGACGGAATCGTACCCCTGAATAAGGGGATACATAAATTCGTGAATTGAAATAGGCTTACCTGACTGAAACCTGTTATGAAAATCTTCTCGCTCAAGCATACGGGCAACTGTCAATTGAGATGCCAGCTTGATCATATCAATAGAGGTGAGCTTGCCAAGCCATGTACTGTTAAAAGCAACCTTGGTTTTTTCCGGGTCAAGAATTTTAAATACTTGCTCTTTGTAGGACTCGGCATTTTCAGCGACCTGTTCCACAGTCAACGCTTTTCTAGTTTCGGATTTACCGGTAGGATCACCGATCATGCCGGTAAAATCACCAATAAGAAAATAAATTTGATGGCCCAGTTCCTGGAAATGTTTCATTTTCTGCAGCAAAACAGTATGACCGAGATGCAGATCTGGAGCAGTAGGATCGAAACCGGCTTTTATCTTGAGAGGGATTCCTGTTTCCTCAGACTTTTTCAATTTTTTGATCAATTCCTCGCGGGAAATACATTCCACGACCCCCCGTTCTATCAACTCCAGTTGTTCTTCAATCGACGCCATCTTTTCCTGAACCCTTTCTATGTATTTATTAATTAAGGACAAACTACTTAGCGTATTCTACAGCCCTGGTTTCACGTATAACAGTCACCCTGATCTGCCCTGGGTAGGTTAATTTACTCTCTATCGATCTGGCAATCTCCTGGCTCAACAGCGTTGCGTCTTCATCTTTTACCTTGCCGGAATCAACAATTATCCGCAAATCCCGTCCTGCCTGGATAGCATAGGATTTTTCAACCCCAGCGAATCCGTTGGCAATGGCCTCAAGATCCTCAAGGCGCTTGACATAGCTTTGCAGCATTTCCTTTCTCGCCCCAGGTCGCGCACCGGAAAGGGCATCAGCCGACTGCACCAGAATGTCGATCACACTGAGAGGTGGCAGTTCCTCATGGTGCGAACCAATAGCATACACTACCTGCTCAGGTTCCCCGTATTTTTTGGCCAGATCACGACCGATAATGGCATGAGAGCCCTCCACCTCATGATCAACGGCCTTGCCTATATCGTGCAACAATCCTGCCCGTTTAGCCATTTTCACATCGACTCCAAGTTCGGAGGCCATGATACCACAAAGAAAAGCCACTTCCAGCGAATGCTGCAGGACATTCTGGCCATAACTGGTACGGTATTTTAACCGCCCAAGCAGATTGATAAGTTCGACATGCACGCCATGGGCCCCAACATCAAAAGTGGCCTGTTCTCCAGCTTCGCGCATGGTGACCTCCAGCTCCTTAGTCATTTTTTCGACAACTTCTTCTATGCGGCCAGGATGAATCCTACCATCGCTGATAAGTTGCAGAAGAGACAATCGGGCAACTTCCCGTCGCACTGGATTAAAACCTGACAGAATGACTGCTTCAGGAGTATCATCTATAATAATATCAATCCCTGTAGCGGCTTCAATTGCTCGTATATTCCGACCTTCCCGGCCGATGATCCGACCTTTCATTTCGTCGTTTGGCAATGGGACCATGGACACCGTCCTGTCGGCAACATAATCACCTGCATAGCGGGAAATGGCCAAAGCCAGAATATTTTTACCTTTTCGATCAGCCTCCATCTTCATCTCGTTTTCAATCCTGACAAGCTTTTTCGCCGCTTCCATTTTTGCTTCGCTTTCCATTGAATCAACAAGCAACTTCTTGGCTTCTTCTTGACTAATTCCCGCAAGCTGGGCAAGCTCGTAGCGTTTTTCACTCACCAGGGTATCTATTTCTTTATGCTTCTCCTGCAACTCAGTTTCCTGCTGTTTTAACAGCCGTTCGTTATTGTAAAGTTCCGTCTGTTTCCGATCAAAACTGTCCCATTCTCGTTTCAGGCTATCTCTTTTGCGCTTGAGCTGTTGCTGTTCCTCTTTGAACTCAAACTTTTCGGTCTTAAGCTCTGCTTCCAAGGCCTGTTTAATTTGATATGCTGCTTCCTTACTCTGCAGAAGTGCTTCTTTTTTGAGCTGTTCGGCTTCAACTATTGCGTTTTCAATGATCTGATTACTTTGATTTTTTATGTTATTTTGGTGCCCCTCAATGACCAGTTTCCGGAAGTAAACACCCAGGAATACACCGACAAAGAGACCGATAAAGACGAGTAAATATGGATGACTTAATAGATCCATTGGACATTCCTATCTGGTGACGAATGACAGGACAGAAGAGGAAAACAGAGGAATACAAAATAAATGGAGGGAGTTTTGAGACAGCTCGCAACGAGTCCTTTTCGATCAGACCAGAACAAGCAAAATAAATAACAGCAGAGGTACTACCCAGCCGTTTGCTATTACTTACCTGAAATCAACAACCTTTCAAACAAACACATTCAACTAGTTGATGACCTCTCCTCAAATTCGCAGACAGTTCTACGGTCATTGACCATTTTTTCTTTCCCTGACAACACCACGTTATGCACCACCGCACAACCATCTCTGTCAGGTTGAAACTGAACAATCCGTTTTACGTTCAGATAATTGCAATACCAGCACACATTTTTTTATGCACCGCTCCTTCTTTCGGAGTTATTCCAAAATGTTATGCAAGAATAAGTCAATCCAGAAAAATCGTTGACGACGATTTCTCCAGAGAAATATCTAAAAAAAGCATTTCTGCTTCCCTTGTTTAATATTGTCTTCCAGCAGCACTTTTCTGCTCAGGTCAATCTTCTTTTATATGTTGAACCGGCTTCATTTTTTCCAAAAACAGTTTTTTAGAAATCATCAGGCCGGATAGAAAAAATAGCAAATACCTCGTGTCATTCATACGAAATGATCATCTTCCCCACACTGCCGTGTCTCCAGGAAAGTTAAACCTATATAATAGGTGGGCAGACTCATAATACTTTCGGGAAATTCGCAGAGCGATCTTCCTTCCGCTACCAGTGGAGTTACCCTTTTTTTGAGAGTTGGCTCAACACACACTAAAGATCACCAACAGTGCAGGGAAAATTTTTATTTTGTTATAAAATATTCAGTTATATTAATATTAGTATTTTATGTTCCATATACAAGCAATTTCACTGTTAACGAAATTATAACAGACTTTATGGCAAACGAAAACAATTTATCCCTCAAGGCATCAATCAGAAAGCAGTTTCGATCTGATTTCTTCGTTCAGTCGAACAATTCTTTCCTCAGAATCCCTTTTGTACCCCTCGAAGTCATTCAAAAGTTGCACATGGCGGGAGGCAATATTCAAACAGGCCAAAATAGCCACCTTTCCGACAGGCAGGGTTCCAGTCGTTTGCGGTGAACTCGTCTCAACGAGTTGGCGAACCATGTTAAAAATGGTTCTCAGTTCTTCTTCTGAGGAAGCAGTATAAAACTTATACTCCTGACCGAGTAGTTCGAATCTTACCAACCTTTCCGTTTCAGACATATCAACCCAGATCTACCGTCATTTTCTACTGTACAACGTACCTTGTTCTATACCCGTGTCCATATTGCTATTTCTTGGTATCGGTCATTGCAAAGAGGTCGTGCTGCACACGTTTGTCTTGTTCATCCATTGCCAGACTCTTGTTCTTCCATATTTGACTCTTCACTGGAATTTTCGTCGTCTACAGAGGCACCTACAATCACGCCTTCACTCTCATCCAGATTGAGTTCCCAATCTTCTATCTGATCAACAATTTTATTAACTCTATCACTTATCTCGTTTCGCTCTGTCACTTTGGAGGCGATGGTTTCCCTCAATTCCTCTATGAGCAGATCACGGTCAAAGACATCCTGCTCGAGTTGGGCTTTATCCGCTTTTAACGCAGTAAATCGTGTCAGTATTTTTTCAACAAATTTTTCAAGCCGCTGAAGCTCACTTTCTTGATCCATATCTTTTTCCCCTCTTCTCTTTATTTTCTGAAAGTATTATTTTCTCATTGATTTTTGATTGACTGTGACTGCAAGATAATGAGACACATCTTCAAAGTCTGTTTTGTTTTTTCTCTTGCATATGGCAATATACCATGCAACCAGCACACTGCAACCTCAATCAGATTCGGCAATAATTCCAATCGATCGGTCTGGCGTTGTTGTATGGCATGAACCCATGGAAGACTCTGGGATCATTGTCAAATACCATTGGCAAAAAAAACCTGTCTCCTTCCCACATAGGTAATTGGAGAATATTTTCAACGTCAACCCAGAGCAGATCACCCTCTTCGTTGGAACTCATCGGACTTCCGCTGAAACGATCAATTCGAAAGATGAAACCAAACCAGTTTTCTCCCTCTGGCCCGAAACCCGTCCAGTTTATCGTCCCTCGCAAAACAACTTCCTCACAGAGGATATTGGCCTCTTCCTGTATCTCCCGAATAAGGCAATGATAGATATCCTCCTCCGGCAGCATTTTTCCTCCCAAACCATTATATTTACCCAAATGTTGATCTTCCGGCCGCTTATTTCGATGCACCAGTAAAGTTTTTTTACGGTCGGCCGACATGATGTACCCCAGCGTTGCGACTATTGGTGTGTACATCTCAATTCCATTTTCTTACTGTTAAATGTAGATACATATTCCGCTGCTCCTTGTCTTGTGATAGTATTTATCATAGGGTTGGGTTTCTCACAAAGTCTCACTCTAATTTTTTAATTCAACCCGGCTGCTAAAAACAGATGTACATATATGCATAATTGAATTGTATAACCATATTCGTCACATTTTTTGCAGACAAAACACAACAGGAAAACAGTTCTGAATTTCAGGGAGAAGGTATCATAGCTCATGATCAGATTACAGCGACAGTTATTTCCCTGTTTTACAGAAAACCCTGCCATGATAAATGATTGCGGATAAGAAGTGAGACAATACAACAGAAAAAAACATTACAATTGATGTTTGGAATACTAGCTCTTTTTACCGACCATCTGCTTATTCTGTAACCATGGTAACGCCGCAGAAGATGGTTACGCTTTCAGAATGCTAAGCTATTAATAACATTCTACAACAGTTTAAAAAAAGACCCGACTACTGCCCTATGAGAGTTTTAATACCTAATCGTTTTTGCCCAGTGTACAAAATGCTCACCTGCCTGAGTGTATTTTTATTGTTTTTTTTCACAACCCTTATTTGCCAGGCAACTACCCCAGATAACAAGAATTTTCCACACTTCAAAGCTATCAGTACAAACGTTGCCTTTTGGGAGAAGATATATTCGCATTACACCCTTACCGAGGCCGTTATCCATGACTCGACAGATTTGGCAAGGATATACGAAGTCATCCCTCTGCTCGGGGAAAATATCCCGGGAGCATCTCGCTACAACGAAACTTTCCAACAATATGCCAAAGAGAAATACCGCACAATTCTGAAAAAAATTGCCGTCCAAAAGCCAACGACCCACGAGGAAAGACGAGTCGCCTCACTTTTTCCCGGGAAAAACAAGTCTCAGCAATTGGCTCAGGCCGCAGAAAATGTCCGCAGCCAGAGAGGTCAGAAAGAACGATTTCTTGCAGGAGTAATTCATTCCGGCAGGTATATAAAAGAAATAAAAAAGCTTTTCCATACGTATAACCTCCCGGAAGAACTTGCTTATCTCCCCCATGTAGAATCATCTTTCAATTTCAATGCCTATTCCAAATATGGTGCCGCTGGTATCTGGCAGTTCACCCGGGAAACAGGTAAAGGATACCTGACTATAGATCACACCGTAGACGAACGCCTTGATCCGATACTTGCTGCTCATGCTGCGGCAAAATATTTAAAAAAAAGCTACGATATACTCAATAGCTGGCCCCTGGCTCTCACCTCGTATAACTATGGCTTATCAGGTATGCTGAGAGCCGTGAACGACGAGGGCGACTATGAAAAGGTGTTCAAAAATTACAACAAGGGTTATTTTAAATTTGCTTCGAGAAATTTTTATCCCGAGTTTCTGGCAGCACTCAAAGTGGCAAAACAACTTGAAAAACACCCAAATGTAAAGATCGACCTTGCCCAGTCTACTCGGTATCTCAATCTTCCGGGATATGTCCACATATCGGATGCGAGCAGTCATCTCGGCGTTTCCGCTGAGACGATACGATCGCTTAATCCGGCTCTCCTGTCACCTGTAATTAAGGGCGAAAAACGCCTCCCGAGAGGATACGTATTGAGACTTCCAGCAGGGAAAAGAACCAACCAACTGGTCGCCTCAGTTCCCTCAACTTTTTATAAACAACAGCAGAGGCCAAACCTTTTTCACCGGGTGAAAAAGGGTGACACTGCCCTGAGTATCGCGCGGCACCACGGTATTCCTCTTAAAAATCTGATAAAAGCAAACGATCTTGACGAATATGCGACAATAAAACTCCAACAGAGGTTGCTGATCCCAAAATCTGGCACAACAGTCACTCAAACCGAACAAAGCATTATTAAAATATCTCCACGTATCGATGGCAAAAAAATTTCATTAACTAATAATAATAAGAGAGCACTTATTCTTGTGGCCGACAAAAAATAGCAAGCTACAGAAATGGGCAAGATGCTCCGCCAAAAAATCATTCCACCGTATACAATGCCTCCAATATTCATTATAAATGACAAAGCATACGGTCATACAGTTGTTCAGCCGCTAGAATCATTTGAGCTCTTTGAGAACGGGTTCGAGAAGACCGGTGCATCGATTCGGCCCGACTCTCTTTCCAGAAAAGCGCCTGACTTTTTCAGCCGTTTCAGTAATCGACCAGAAATTTTAACAGCCAATTTCAGGTGGCACATTGGAAGATATTTATTAAAGTCTGCTTTATATTCGGCACTGGCTCCTGATGTGCTACACACAAAAACATAAGTCCGACAAAACTGAGCAAAGAAAAGCAACCTCTCCGTCCAAATGCTCAACAAATTTAAATGATGATGACATCAACCTAAAGGATTGCAATGGATCTTAACAAAACGATTAAAGAACTGAAAAAAATGCCGGAATTTGCCGACAATGTGGGGATGATCCTCATCCATAACGGAGTTGTGCGTAATTGGTCAAGAAAAGATCGAACTGCCGTAACCGCGCTGCAGGTCACCCCTGATCTCGAAAAGATTGAAGTTCTCAGACAGGAATATCTTCAACGGCAGGGTATTTTTGAGATAATTGTCAAGGCATACACAGGAACTTTTCAGCCGGGCGACGATCTCCTCTACATTATCGTTGCAGGAGATATCAGAGAAAACATCAAACCGGTTTTGGCTGAACTCCTTGATCGTATTAAAGCCGAGGCAGTAACCAAAAAAGAGATCTTTTCTCAGTGAAATGATCCAAAGACTCTTTCAGAGTGCAGAGCATTCTTCATCTGCTTCGTTGTTGTAGAAGATCCAATACTTTTCTGCCCAGATATCTCGTAATATGAGTCTATTACGAGACTATGCTCATTGAAGTATTTTTGTTGCCATTCTGAAATGGGAGATTTTTCGTGTCCACAGCCCAAAGATATATAGAAAAATTTACTGACATACACCCTCTGCCCCTTATCGTGAGCACTGTCACCCGCATGATCAATAATCCCGAATCGACAATGAAGGATATGGAAGAGGTTATCAAGATGGACGCTATTCTGGTGAGCCGTCTTCTTCGACTCGTCAACAGCCCTTATTACGGACTGGTGCAGAAAGTCGATACAATTGGTCGTGCCGTGGCCTTTCTGGGTATGAAAAATCTGCATAATCTCGTGGTAACAGATGCTCTGAAAAACATCTTTGTCGGACCTGAAATTGATTCTAACTTCTCCAAAAAAAAATTGTGGGTGCACAGTGCTGCGGTTTCCATTTTGAGCAAGATGGTTGCCGAAAGGATTTTCGGTATTAACGGCGACGATGCTTTTTTGTGTGGAATCCTTCATGATTTTGGCTTGTTAGTTGAAGAACAAGTCAACCGAGAAGATTTTTACAAGATGTGTTCCTCGTGCACATCGACCAGCGTCCTGCTTAAGCTTGAGCAACTCGCCTTTGCCACAGATCACTGCCAAATATGCCACCACATGGCCTTGGACTGGAATATGCCGTTAAACATCCAGGATGCCATCCGAGACCATCATCTGATCTCTGACGACATCGAACCGTCAAGCCTGACGGGAATAGTCCAGATTGCCGAATATATTGCGAGCCAACTGAACCTGCCGACTCTTCCGGGTATAGAAATTGAAATATCGCCACTGCTCATCAAACACCTGCAGGACAACCTCGATGAATACACCGTTCTGCTTGAAGACTTTCAGGAGGAGATGGACCGGGCACAAGCTCTTTACGCTTAACCTCAGTCAACTGAAATAAAGCTGGCACTTGGCAGAGTACCCTTTTTGTTAGGTAGCAAGCACTATAAGCCGGAGTAATGAGGCAAACCTGCATGGTCAATTTATTTGATAAAACGATCACATATGACGATCAGATTGAAAATCTGCTGCGTTCTCTTCAGAAGAGAATCCCATCTGTTTCAGTTATTGCCTGCACAGAGCAGGGAAAGCAATTCTCCACAAGCGACAACACCAAATTCCCTGAAATCATCGTTGCAGACCTGATCGCTGCCGTTGTCTGCCAGACCAAGGAAACAGCCTTACCATCCTCTTTAAACGCAAGGTATTCTGCTCTGTATGTTACCGCATTGCGAGCGACCCTGATATTCTTCACTCTTAACGAGAATTCCAGGCAGGAAGATATAGCCTGCCTTATCAGACTTGCGCTGCAGGAACATTTTGCGCAAAAGCAAGTTGAAGAGCTCACTCAAAAAATTACTATCCAAAAAAAGCAGTTCACTCGAAAATTTCAGGTCATGGATCTTAAGCATCACGAGATGCTCGAAGAAATAGAACGGAGCTACCAGGCCATTCGGGAACATCAGGAAAACTATTCCAAAACCCTGCAATCAGAAATCAAAACCCAGACGCAAGAACTGCTCCAAGCCAAAATGGCGGCCGAGACGGCAAACAGCGCCAAAAGCGAGTTCCTCGCCTCAATGAGCCATGAAATCCGCACTCCAATGAATGGAGTCATTGGCTTCACCGATATCCTTCTGACAACAGAGTTGGATGCGGAACAGCGAGACAGCACCCTGGCCATTAAAAACAGCGCCGAATCCCTGCTTTGCCTGATCAACGATATCCTGGATTTTTCCAAGGTAGAAGCAGGCCAAATGACGCTTGAATGTATCGACTTCGATCCTGAAATCACCGCTCATGATGTCTGCGACCTTGTCCGCCCGCGGCTAGCCGGAAAACCTGTTGAAGTACTCTGTCGCATCGATGACAGGCTACCGACCAGCATTCAGGGCGATCCGGGAAAATTTCGGCAGGTACTCATCAATCTTCTAGGCAACGCCGCTAAATTTACCGAACAGGGAGAGTTGGAACTCAGTCTTGAGGTTCAAGAAGAATCAGAACAAACCATCACTCTTCTCAGCAAAATTAGAGACACAGGAATAGGCATCGCCCAGGATAAATGCGAAACAATCTTCGAAGCCTTCAAGCAGGCAGATGGCACTACCACCAGGAAATACGGCGGAACCGGTCTCGGCTTGTCCATATGCCGAAAGATTGCCGGCCTTATGGGCGGGCATGTCTGGGCGGAGTCCAGAGAAGGAGAAGGTACTACCTTTTATTTTGTGGCGGTAATGAGAAAAACAACGGCGAGTCAGCCACTGGGCCCAGTAAGCCTCGACCAGGACCTGAGAGATGTCAAGATCCTGGTCGTCGATGACAATAAGGTCAACAACGAAATCCTCAGAACGGTCCTCGGCAGGGCGGGAATGGAAGTGGTAACATTACTTGACGAAACCCTTACCGTCGCCACTCTCCTTGATGCCGAAAAGGAACAGAAACCATTCCAGGTGGCAATCCTTGACCTGCAAATGGCCCTGATTTCAGGATACGAACAGGCACGTCGGATTCGAAACGCAAAACTTGCAAATTGTGATATACCACTTCTTGCATATACCTCATCGACGGAAAGAGTAGCACAAAAATGTAAGGATGCCGGTTTCACCGCCTTTTTAACCAAGCCAGCTCGGCGGACGATCCTCATTCGCACCATAGCCAAAATTCTCAGCAACAAGAACGATGCACTGCAACCGGCAGAAAAAAAACTCGTTACCCAATATTCGATCCGCGAAGAGCTGAAACAGTCAACACGAATTCTTCTTGCCGAAGACAACCCGGTGAACCAGAAACTGGCAACCATTATCCTCAAAAAAGCTGGCTATCAGGTAACAGCAGCATCGAACGGCAGACAGGCGCTGGAAACCTTCATCAACTCTCCCGATACCTTTGACATTATATTGATGGATATTCAGATGCCGGTCATGGACGGTTACGAGGCATGCCGCTGTATCCGCCAAAAAGGCTTCCAGGACACTCCCATCATTGCCATGACAGCCAATGCCATGAAAGGCGATAGGGAGCTCTGCCTTGAGGCAGGAATGAATGACTATATTACCAAGCCGATCAAGAGGGAGATTGTCTTTCGTGTTTTGGAAAAATGGCTCACCAATCGGAATTGAACTCCCGGTTAGCTCATTCAGCGAGCGCAGTGGTAGAGGAAAAAAATCATTCATACAGATACATTCTGGTATGAATGATTTTCATGAGGTTTTTCCTCATTGTTGACCTCACATAAGAGACGATTTCCTTTTTCGCGACTTACTGGACAAACCGCCGAGAAACATGCCAACCAGCAATACGCCGCCGCCGGTCATAAACCAATAGATGGATGTATCTTTTCTCAGCTTGTCGTTTTCTACTTTTATTGCAGTTATTTCCTGGGTAAGCACTTCATTTTGCTGGGTTGCTTTCAGCATATCCTCTTTTATCTTGATAACATCTGCGGTATCATGCTGCAGATTCTGGTAATCTGTGGCAACCTGTTTTTTTTCGTCCAGGGTTGAGTTGAGATCGGTTTTAGCTTTGCTGAGGTTTGCTGAAAGTTCGCTGAATTGCTGGCTGAGCTCAAGTTCTTTCTGCTTCAACTTTTCATTTTCAGCACGAAGAGACGCAACAATGGTGGCAGGTGGTGGCTCGGTGCTCAGGTATCTTTTCAACATCCAGCCTTCTTTACCGTTAGCCAGGCGTACCATTGCATATGAGCCATCTTGTTCTAGGAATTCAACGAGATCCCCATCTTTGACCACGCTGATAACCCTATATTCCCTTCCTGCACCAGATTTTAAAACTACTTCCGCACTGGGAATCACGTAACGACTATCGGCAGCAACCTCAGTTGCCGAGAATATCACGGTGCTGAACGAAAGGAAAAGACTCCCCAGCAAAAAGCAGATGGTTGCCGATGGTACTATGATTCGTCTCATGATCATTGTTTTATGCTCCTTAAACCGAGTTATTATTGCGACCTCAATCTCCATAGCAACTATTACAAACCCGCCATTTGAAAGTCAAGTGTTGCGGCCATAGCAGGCCAACAAGAGTCCAGGACACAATATAATGTAGAGGATATGTACAGATAAAAATCAGTTCTTTACAGATTATCCCAGTTTTCTTTCCGTCTGCGGTTTGTCTAACGAAGAGAAGAATCCACAGCAATACCCGCTCCCAGGGATATAATATTATTATAGCCATCAGTCAGCTTTTCTGGCGTCCAAGTCTCACGGTTTTTGCACAGCATCTTTTTGCAAATACGCTCTTCAGTGAGAACATCGAGGATAAAGTCCATAAATTCATAGTCATGATCCGGCCAGGCAATACTTTTATGATTTGGGCCATAATAGAACCAGATATTCTGTCTGAATTCCCCACCATCTTTTAATGAGTAGCCTAAAGTTTCGTAAGTTAAAGGACCGGCATCAAGCGGTGGCAGATGATCGCTGGTCACGATGATCAAGCCCTCCGGATCCATTTTTCGAAGTCGCTGCACATAGTCGGCAACCGCACCGGCCCGATAATAAAATTGCTGAATGGCCAGGTAGGCCTGCGAACCTGGTTTGACCCCGACGACATTAACCTTGGGTGGAAAACGCTCAATATCAGTTATATGGGGCAGATGGCCATAGGTCCCCAGTACGTAGTTGAGAAAAGGTTTGCCATCGGCCAGCAGTTTTTCAACATAGAGCAGATTCTGAGCCAGAAGATCACCATCAAAAATATAGCTATTGGCAATGCTGTACTGTAAGTAGGTCTCGCGTTGCTCGGCATATACCGAGGGAAAGTTTGTTTCCAGGAATCCCATTGAACGATACGCCTGTTCCGAATTAAAAAACTCCGGTTTGTACGATTGCGTAGCGATAGTCCGGTAGCCATTAGCGCCAAGAAGATTGGGCAGACATGGAGTCGGCATGCCCTTAAACATGTTGAATTCCGCCGGACTGTAGAGCTCAAGAGCGGGAACGCCGCAAAGGATCTCAAATTCAACCTGGGCCGTGCCACCGCCAAAAACCGGTGACCGGGAAATATGCATATTTTTTCGGAGAGCATCGAATCGAGGTGGGGCGGGCGGGGTTTGGAATTCCAGGGCTGCAAAACGCTGCGGATCGAGAAAAGATTCAAGGACCAGGATATGGATGTTGGGGGTCTTCCGCAGCGTGTTTTTCAGCAAGGCTGGATTTCGATTCGGATCGTCGGTTCTTGGGTGATGGGAAAGATCATCCAGAGCCTTATTCTTGGTTGCAGCAAAGAGAAAAAGAGCAGTCGTTCTGCCTATGACAGCAGAGGTAAAACGATCGGACCAGGAGACTGTTTCGAATCCTGACGCATCTGCTGCCTTGAGGAACTGTTGTGGCAGAGTATAGGCTGTAACCGGCGGTACTGAGGCAAAAGCGAGAAGAAGCAAAGGCATTGCCAGATCCCGAGGCCGCCGCTTAAAATTTTTAATAAAAAAGAACAACCAGACAGTCGAGGCGGCATAAGCCCCCACCCGAAGCCAAGCCGGTGAGACATTGAGGCCTTCCGGCAAGAGGAGGAGTTCATCCAATTTAAAAACACTGTGCATAAGGACATAGTGCAGATCAATGGCCAGGTAAAGCACGATTATAGGCAGTGCCGCAATTATTACGCGCCAGGGAGTTGGACGCATGAGGTACAGCAGGGCCGCATAGGCTACAAGCAGATAGGGCAATTCAAAACGAATGGCACTGCTGAATTCTCTTATCCCGCCGACCAAGCCAAACGACCAGGAAATGGCCCAGAGAATCAGTCCCAGGATTACCGACGAAGAAACCGTCTCAATCACAAACCTGAGGAAAAGACTGCCTCTTTTTGCCGAGGAAAACCATTGCAGAAGTGAATGTTTGAGCAGAGATAATTTCGCAGTTGACTGCACTTTCAACCCCCTTAAATACTAAGGCTTACATAATAATATGGAGAAAAACGCACCAATCCATAAAAATACCGTAAGTGCGATGCTAACGAATACTGCGGCACTGCCAATGTCTTTTGCCCGCTTGGCAAGAAGATGATAATCAGGAGAAGCGAGATCGACAACAGACTCAATTGCCGAATTCATTAACTCGACAACAAGAACAGTTGTCGTTGCGAAAAAAAGCAAACCTTTCCATTCATGGGAGAGAGGCAGAAAAATCAGCACAAGCAGACAAACAGCAACCAGGAATCCTTCTTGACGAAAAGCTGCTTCGGTAGCTAGAGTCGAACGTAAGCCATCCCGCGAATAGGAGAAGGCTGCCAGGATTCTTTCAATACCGGTCTTTTTGAGAGGCTTACAATTCTTGTTCTGTGTCTGCATGGTGAAAGAGGGTAAGTGAGGTTTGCTAAAAAAAGTTAATAAAGTACTCAGTTGTCCCAGTGTAGTCAAGTGCTCTCACCGGCTGAGCGCTAAAAATTTGTATTTATCTGCAGCGCAAGCGATTCAATATCAACCGCTGCTCCAGTATCTATGCGTACAGCAAAGCGTTGCTCATCTTCGCGCAGCGACTGCCATGTAGACAGTTGCATCTCCAAAACCCGTAGATCGGCATCGGAAACATCGTTTTTGCGCTGCATGATGCGCCTGCGCAATGTCGCTGCATCCACTTCGCATTGTAAAATTATAAAAGGCGCTTTTTTGTTATCGGCCAGTTTTCTGAATTGCAGTCGTTCTTCGTACTGGAGAAATGCCGCATCGATAATAACTGAATATCCAGCATCGATAATATATGCAGCCAGCTCCTTGAGTTTATTGTAGGTTTTTCGGGTGGCATCAAGGCAATAGATACCTTTGCCCACCGCGGCCTGGCCATCGTCTTTCGGCTGCAAGCCAAACAGCCGTTTTCGTTCAACATCCGAACGAACCCGAATTGCACCCAGCTGCTCCAACAATGACTGACTTATGGTGCTCTTGCCCGAAGCCGACACCCCGCGGGTAATTATAAGGAGCGGCCTGGCAACTCTGACGTAGGTAAGGGCCAGATTAAGGTAATTGAAAAAATCGATCTCAGCTGTAGCTTGCTCTTTCTTATCAATACCGGCCTGATGGGCACGTATCGCATCGATCTTGGCACGCACCAGCGCCCGATACACCTGGTAGAACCGCAACACGCACAATCCGGCGTAATCGCCGGTATGCTGCAGGTACATGTCAAGAAAGCGCTGGGCCAGTGCGGGGTGTTTCCTGTCCTGTAAATCCATGACCAAAAATGCAATATCACTCATGACGTCAATCCACCGCAGGTTGGGGCTAAACTCAATACAGTCAAACACCAGCGGAGCATCGTCTACCCAGGCAATATTACGCAGGTGCATATCGCCATGGCATTCTCGGATGAAACCAGCCGATTTACGCTGCGTGAATATTTTATGCAGCATATTGAAAGCGGTAAGTCCCCAGCTTTCCAACTCGGCAAGTGAGCTCACCGCCTGGGACGTTGTTACATGCTCTCGTATCTGCCTGAAATTCTCCTCGACGGGTTGATAGATAACTTCGGGATTTCCGTATGTACTGTCCACACCAGCGACGTCGGTATGCTGATGAAAAGCAGCTATGTAGCCGGCCAGAGTATCAATATGACAGGAGTGCAATGCACCATGGACCAGTAAGCGATCAAGCTGTGCCTGCTGGGGAAAAGCCACCATTTTGAGGGCGTATTCAATTGCAGCACCCTCCTCTCCCCCCTCAACTCCCCATCTGGGATGAGTAAGGGTGCCCACAACAGGGATAACAGACAGGTAAATCGCCGGAGCCAGTCGTTTATTCAGGCGCAGTTCTTCCCGGCAATAAAAATGGCGTTTTTCAAGAGTGGAAAAATCAAGGAAACCAAGATTCAACGATTTTTTGATTTTATAGGCATAGCAGCCAGCCAGAATCACCCAGGAGATATGGGTTTCAATCAGAGTGCATTTTTCAACAGGCGGATCATAGATGTTCGCCTGCATCAGCGAACGAATCAAAGAAACAGGTTGGATGGTGGCTGCGCTCATAGTAAAGACCTTCGGTGGTTTGACTGTCTGACTGAATATGCATGACATTTATGAATACCATAGAGTACTGTGCTATACAAGAGTATTGCCAAGCTGCCGAGTGTGCACATTCCGACGGACACATTTCTGAAGATGGCCGTTTGCCGGGCATATACTATGAGAAACCTTGACACATCCCACAGCGTGACCTAATTTTGTCACAAAAAATATCTTTTCAATTGTAACCTATGCCGAAGAAAGAGGAAATCATGACGGAAAAAGGAATGATGACTGGGAAAAAAATCATGCTCCAGGTTCTGAAAGAAAAAGGAGTCAAGTATATTTTTGGCTATACCGGGGGGGCCATTATGCCGATTTTCGACGAAATGGACAAACTGGGAGATTTCAATTTTGTTATGTCGCGCCATGAACAGGGGGCAGCGTTCATGGCCCAGGGTATATCCCGGGCCTCACTGTCAACTGACAATCCACAGATCGGGGTCTGCATGGCAACTTCCGGGCCGGGGGCAATGAACCTGACAACCGGGATCGCCGATGCACATATGGATTCGGTACCGATAATAGCCATAACCGGCCAGGTTACCACCGGGGTGATCGCCACTGACGCTTTCCAGGAAAGCGATGTAATCGGCGTCATGATGCCGATTTGCAAGCAAACCTACATGCCCCTTGCCGCCGAAGAGGTCGAGGTGACAGTCCATGAAGCCTTTTACGTGGCCACTACCGGCCGCGGCGGCCCAATTGTCATTGATATACCCAAAGATGTACAGAACCAGAGCGTTCCCAAAGACTACCACTTTGATGCAAAAACCTTCAGGCCAATCCTGCCCGGCTTCTTCTACCATCCGACCCCTGAACGCGAACCGCTGCAACGAGCCATCGAGATGATTAATCGCAGTGTGCGCCCGGTTCTGTTCTGCGGCCACGGGGTCATTAACAGTAATGCAGGCAAACTGTTGCAGCAATTTGCCGAAAAAGTCAATATCCCGATTGCCTTCACCCTGCATGGACTATCGGCTTTGCCCGCTGACCATCCGCTCAGCCTGGGCATGATGGGCATGCACGGCACCGTCGAAGCCAACCGGGCGATTATGAACGCGGATTTATTGATCTCTTTCGGCATGCGCTTTGATGACCGCGTCACCGGCAGGCTCAGTGAATATGCCAAAAACGCCGATGTTATCCATGTGGAGATTGACCCTTCGGAAATAGAAAAAAACGTTGCCTGCTCAGTGGCGATCAATGCCGACGTCTATCGTACGCTGCATGTGATGCTCAACGATCCGATGCTGACGTTCAAACCTCGAAAGCGCTGGCTTGAGAAAATTGCCAGCTTTCGTCAGATTATGGCCGACGAATTGCACCGGGAAATCGAGTGCGGCCTTGGCGACGATGGCAAGCTGCTGATGAAATCAATAATTCATCAACTGTCTCTATTGACTGGAGGAAAAGATCTGATCGTCCCCGATGTCGGCATGCACCAGATGATGGCCGCCCGTTTTTACAACTACCAGACGGAAAACAGCTGGTTCGCCTCCGGTGGTGCCGGGACCATGGGTGCATCTCTGCCAATGGCCATCGGCGTCAAGCTGGCCCGACCAGGCGAGAGGGTCTGGTCGATCAGCGGCGACGGCGGCTTTCAGATGAACATTCAAGAACTTGGCACGATTATGGAACAGCAGATCGACGTCAAGATCATTATCCTCAATAACGGCCACCTGGGTATGGTACGCCAGTGGCAGACACTTTTCTTTGACGGCCGGTATGCCGGAACACCAATGCAGAGTCCCAATTTTGGCCTGATCGCCGAGGCCTACAATATTCCCTATCGCAAGATCGAAAAACTTGACGAGGTCGCCCCCGCTCTCCAACAGGCAATTGATCATCAAGGGCCGATTTTACTTGAATTCATCTGCGACGCAAGTGAGATTATCCTGCCGATGATCCCGTCTGACGGCGGCTTTGAGGATATGATCGTTGCCCGTCCTGACCAGAAAAAACAGGCACCCAGAAAAAGCAAGGGAGGAAAATCATGAATCGACGTGCTATCTTGGCTTTTATGCTTGATCGCCCGGGAGTGCTCAACAAGGTGTCCATGCTGATTCGTAAAAAGATGTACAACGTCGACACCCTCACCGTATGTTGTTCGCGCGTCGAGGGAATCAGCCGGATGACCATTACGTTAAGAGAAGACGATCAGGCCAGGGTGAACCAGATAATCAAGCAACTTGAAAAGTTCACCGAAGTGATCTCAGCCAAAGAACTCGATACCGACCACAGTTACTGGCGAGAAGTTGCCATCGTTAAGCTGGAAGTTGACGCCTCCCACCTCGAGTCATTTCGCGGTCGATATAATTTTGAGGTGCTCGACCAGAAAGGAGAGGATATTCTCATCCTCCAACTGGCCGGGGCGACCCGGCAAATCGACACTTTTCTCGATGAAGTCGGTCGACACTATATCATCGAAATTGCCCGGACCGGCGTGACCGCCTTGGAAAAATAGCCGCCCCCCGGGCGGCAAGTCTCTCATCAGGCCTGGTACAGAGTGTCGGCAATATCGGAGAGGTCGCAACTGATGTGGTTTGCTATCAGGAGTGTTTTTATTTCCTGCAGCATACGTGGAGTATTGATCCTAATATCAGCTCCTCCTTCCTGCACCTCAACCCGATAACCAGCAGCTGTCAGGAGTGCAACGGCCTGTTGATATTGACCAACCACGAAACCCAGCAGGGTAAAATCGGCCATATAATTCTCTGGTAACTCTCTGTTGCCGAGATATTTTGCCCTGCTGTTACAATCGCAGGGGACAAGTGCTATTGTGCCCATAAGACGTCCTCTTTCAAAATTAGAATCACCTACCCAAATCTACAGTGATTGCGATCAATTTACTGTTTAAATATACCTCTTGTATAGTAAGTGTTCACAAGAACACCTTAAAAGACTGTATAATGCGGATGTGTGAACGGTTACATTGTATAGGTGCCAACACTCTTTAATGTCAAACCAGAACAACTTTAAAAATCAGATTGATTGGCAAAAAATGTACGATGCAAAAAAATGCATCCTTTCAATGTTTGCTGGAAAACGATAGAGAAAAGATACGACAGACCTAGACCTAGACCTAGACCTATACAATAAGAAACATGTCATGAGTATGCGAGGAGAAGTTATATCCAGTGAATTTAACAAAATGATATGGTTACATTACATACAATGAAGAACTCCATCCAAAGATTGATGGATCCGAGGCAGAAAAAAACTGCCTTGATCTGAGTACAGTGCCAGGCAATACCTGGTAGCAGATGAATTTCTCTCTTTTTATTTTTTATACCCTGTTGTTTGTTTGAGCAATGGGGGGGGTATGTGCATGACAATTGTGACCAAAGGAGAAATCGATGAAAGTTGTGGCATTTTGCGGCAGTGCACGTAAACAAGGAAACACAGCACTGCTTCTCAAGACGGTGCTTGCACCGCTGGCGGAGGCAGGAGCCGAAACAGAACTGATTGAACTTGCCGGGAATGAAATCAGAGGATGCATGGCCTGCTATGTCTGTTATATGGAAAAAAACGGTACCTGTGTCCTCAAAAAAGACATGGTCAACGACTGCATAAGCAAAATGGTTGCCGCCGATGCCATACTTCTCGGTTCGCCAACTTATTTTGCCGATGTATCAAGCGAAATGAAGGCACTCATCGATCGCAGCGGTATGGTCAGCAAGGCCAATGGTGATCTCTTCCGGCGTAAACTCGGCGCATCTGTTGTGGCAGTGCGCAGGGCCGGAGGAATGCATGCTTTTGATACAATGAACCACTTTTTCCTGATCGGCCAAATGATCATTGTCGGTTCTAATTACTGGAATATAGGTATTGGACCAGAAATGGGTGATGTGGTCGATGACGCAGAAGGTATGGTAACCATGGGCCGACTTGGGGAGAACATGGCCTGGCTGCTCAAGAAAATCAAGGATTAACGGTACTGTTATTTACAAGAATAGTCTGCATCGCTTGTTCATAACCCTGCGTAGTGCTTCTGGAAGGGTTATCTCTCGAAGAATAAAGACCTCACTCCTGTCGATAAAATGAGGTCTTCTCTCCGCCACGACGAGTAGCTCTTACCTGCTACCCCTTGTATTTAAAAATGATAGCTCAAATTAACATAAAAAAAGATACCCATTTCCGGCACCTTGACTCCGGATTGAAAAGGGTCGCGCTGATAGGAAAGATGTGAGAAGTAATATTTGTCAAACAGATTATTGATGCCACCGACAAGATCCCACTTCTTCCAGTTCACTCCGGCCTTGAGATCAGTTACGCCCCAGCCGGCCGTTTCTTCTTCGTTCAGGTTGGCATCGACCTGATCCTGTTTTGAAGCAAAACGTTCCATCACCTCCATAAAGTAGCTGCCGTTATCATAACGCAAAGACAGGCTCCCAGATAGTGGTGGCATTTCGCTCAACGATTGATCGGTATCGCTGTTTTCACCACGTACATAAGACAGAGTACCTTTGGCAAACAGGTCATAAGGTAGAGCAATTTGACTGCCGAACTCTGCACCCCAGATCTCCGCATCTATGTTTTCATAGGTACGTGCTTTTATCAACACTCCCCCGCCATCCGGATCGCCGGCTTCGGCTATATTGATATAATCGTTTACGGAACTGTAGAAAATGCTGGCATTGGCGAATATCTTACTGCCGGTCCATTTGGCACCTACGTCAACCTGGTTGTTACGGGGAGCATCAAGAGACGGATTTCCCAACCAGTTTTTTGCCATTCCTCCCCTTTGCAGGCCAATATAAAGCTCCTGCTGGTCAGGTGGACGACTGGCCGAGGCAACACCGGTGAAAATTTCCAGGCTATCGGTTGCTTTCCAACTCAGCTGCAGGTTGGCGCTCGGTTCGCTGAAATCAGTTTCATCGTCAAGCGCTGTACTGAAATAGGGTTGATACAGGCTCGCCAGGCGTGCATCAGTCAAAGCATTAGCAATGACCTTGGTATAGTCAAACCGCGCACCTCCTTTTAGGTTCAAGGAAAGTGCCAGCGGCCAGTTATACTCGGCAAAGACACCAAAATTATTCATATCGACATCAGGGATCATCGGCTGAGCCGCATATTGCATCCACATCGCCGACTCATTGGTCGCATCCCAGTTCCGTTGGTAAAAATCAACACCAGTCGTCAGGCTCCCCGGACCCATTGGCATCTCGCCATTGAGCTTGCTGCCGACAGTATAGGTCTCGGCATCGGTCAGCATCATATAATCCCGGGTGACCATCATATTCGGCATGGAAGACATCCGCTGCGTATCATCCATGAGATGATCCACCTGGTTATACCAGGCCTGAAAAAATATTTTCGAGATTGTCGGGGTTGGATCTTCAAGAGTCGTCATCCAGTTAAGGCGATGCGTCCGGTCATAGTCGGCATCCATCAGCAGAGCCGGGTAGAGGACATTTTCGGCATCCTGATAGCTGTAGCTCAGCTCAGAGCGCCCCTCGCCTATTTTAGTTCCTCCTTTGAGCCAGAACGTGTCGGTATCATAGGCCTCGGAATCGATACGGTCTAATCGATAGCGGTTGGGACTGGTAGCGGGATAGATATCAGTCAATAATTTGCCGTCACCTGACTCCGGCACATCTGAGGACTTATGAGCATAGCCGAGCAGTCCGTCAAGTCTGTCTGCCCCATAGGACAGGGTTGTCGATCCATCCAGATAATTGTAACTGCCGTAGCTCAAATTAAGATCTGCAGCAGGCCCCGCTTTCGGAGTTTTGGAAATGGCATTGATCATTCCGCCCAGGCCACCCGGATTGGTGAGATCATAGGGTCCCTTGATAATTTGGATTGACTCGACTTCAGCGAAATCAAAATGAAAAGAAGGTGGGTCCATGCGCGACGGGCAACCGCCATGCAACCTGACACCATCGAGAAACATGTTCAAATTATCCCGCTGAAATCCACGTAACACAACGTCGTTGGCGATAGCGCCCTTGCGTATACTGCTGAGTCCCGGAACGTTTTGCAGTGCTTCGCCGATATCACGGGATGGACTTTCACGGACCTCACGGATAGTAAGTTTTTCTTCGATTGTCTGTTGCTGCTCACCACGCACCGTTATTTCATCTAGAATCAACGATTCGCTCCAAGACGAATCGACCGGGGCCAGGAAAATCATTCCGACAAGGGATAGTAGGAAAAAGCGGTCATGTGCCATGGTTTGTCTCCTTTGGTAAAATCAACAGGTTATCAATCGAGTAGATGGTTAATTGAGTACAAACGTAACGGGTATGGTGATACTCGCCATAACCGGTGGTGCTGGAAACGGTGCGGCAAGCTTAACTGCCTGGAGCGCCTCACGATCAAGTAACGAGTATCCTGAACTGGAGAGAACCTGCACATTGTCAATTTCCCCAGAGAGGAGGATGCTGAACTGGACCTGAACCTTTCCCTGCCATCCCTGACGACGAGCCATGGTCGGATACCGTATGTTATCGCTGACTTTGCTGCGAATTCCGGTGAAATTGGCCTGGAGATACCTGGTTTCTGCGACTGCAGGAGTTTCTTTTGTCTCAACTGGTACAGTCTTGGTTTTGACAGTTGTAGGCAACGGATTTCTGGTCATCACCTGTTCCGGTTGGGCCGCTTCCGCTTGGGCCTGCGGCACGATGCTATTGCTGCTGTCAGCCGGTTTCGCTAATTTTTGTTTTATTCTGTCTGCTTTTCTAATTTTGAGTGGTGTTTGTCGTTTAGGCTGCGTCAGCTCCGGTTCTATGGTAATGTTTTGAGCAACGTATTGTACTTCTGGGTCCAGCGATTTGTCTTCCAGCTCAGCACGGTCGTCCACATTTTCCGCTGGGCCAACCGGAATTGTCGCCTGAGGCTGCGCCGGTTCCGGTACAATGATTTTTGGTCGTGGTGTAACAGCTGGTTTAGGTGTAATGATTTTTGACTGTGGTGCAACAGCCGGTTCCGGATCAATGGTTTTTGGCTGTGGTGCAACAACTGGTTGAGGCACCTCCATGACAATGTCGCTGAGACTGACCCAGACGATCTCTGCCTTCTTGGTGTGTAGAGAGCCGATCTTAACAACCACCACCACAATCAATACGTGCAGCAACACACTGCCGAGCCAGTCCGGAGCCGTCCGTAGGCGTTGCTTCTGAGAGGAAAGGAGCTGGATTGGATTCATGAGCAGTTGCCCAAAAAACTGTTTTTGATCTGGAATAACCATGACCAGAACAGGCAATTTGTTATTTTTCTAACATAGTACCAATGACCTTTGATATACAAAAACGTGCCATTACCATCAACAATAACTAACACATTGCGCATTAAATAGAAGTATAAAATAGATAAAAATCTGAAATTTGTGTTATTACAATAACAAGGTAAGCGGGATGAAAGCTACGGAACGGAGAAAAGAACTGGTCAGCTGGCTGGAAAAAGCAGGTACCCTCAGTCTTTCCGAAATGGTTGCATATTTTGGCGTATCCAAAATGACCGTTCATCGTGATCTTGACTGGCTGGAGCAAAACCAGGCCTTAAAGCGGATTCATGGAGGAGCCGCCCGGATTGAACGACCACCGAGCCAGCAACAGGAGAATTCGTTCGACAGGCTCTCGCAGATAAAATGCCTGATATGTAATCGCCCGCCGAGCCAGCAGCTTTTATATATCATTACCTTAAAAAATGGTGCGCAGAAGGTTGCCTGCTGTCCGCATTGCGGTATTTCTGCCCATCTGATGCTGGGAGACCAGGTAGCCACTGCCCTGACCGCGGATTTTCTTTCCGGCAGGCTCCATTCGGCACAACATTCTTATTTCATTATGGACGGAGTCGTTGCCTACTGCTGCAAACCTTCAATCCTGACTTTTGACAGTGAGGAAATGGCGCAGCGCTTTCAGAAAGGGTTCGGAGGAAAAATTGGCCGCTTTAATGATGCCATGGCATTTCTCAAAAAAGACATGACTCTTCATGACCCTGAGGGCTGCGCCCATTGTGCGTCTGCGCCCCGAAATGATGACTGACAAACGAAGATTTCGAAAAAAATGAGTATAACAATCTGTTACTACTCGATTTAAAAGAGGATAATAACAGAAATGAGCAGTACTGGCCGAGCATTTCACCCAGCCGGTACTGGATAAGTACTATCAATCAAAGGCCATACTGGTCTTCCATTCCTGCCAGACCTTGCCAACCAGGTCGATACCAGGCTTTAAAGTCTTCTTACCAGGCCGCCAGCCGGAAGGAGTTGCCTCGGCGCCTCCTGTTGTCCGAACCAACTGAAATGCCTGTATTTGTCGAATAGTTTCACTAACATTTCTGCCCACAGGAGGGGTGAGAACCTCAAAGCCCTGCATTACTCCATCGGGGTCTATTAGAAACCGGCCTCGCGCTTCGACTCCGGCGGTCTCATCAAAGACGCCATAGGCCTTGCCCACCTTGCCCCCCGCATCCGACAGCATAGGATAAGGAACCCCGCCCTCGACCATTTTGGCCAGTTCATCGTCATTCCACATTTTATGGACAAACATCGAGTCAATCGACATAGAAAGAACTTCTACACCCAGTTTCTGGAACTCAGGATATTTTTCAGCGACCGCTGAAATCTCGGTTGCTCAAACAAAAGTATAATCCCCGGGATAAAAGCACAGAACCACCCATTTTCCTAAATAATCTGAGAGCTTAATATTAATGAACTTACCTTGTTGATAGCCCGGTGCTGCAAAGTCAGGGGCCTTTTGTCCAACCATGATCATGGTCCGTTCCTCCTTGATTCTTTCCGTCGATTCTTTTTTTTCCGCCACATCTCCCCCTACCGGGCCGCCCGTAGGCCTGGCACATCCGACAGCTGCTTCTTCCGCCATGGTTCCTCCTCCAGGTTAAGTGTTCACGTGCTCCATCCATTTTTACTGCATTGTCAACTTCTGTAAGACCTGTTCTGCGGCAATAGTAATTGGCTCCGCACTCGGCTCAGAAGAAATATCGGGATAACAGTTACATCTATTTCCGGCATGAGTTTTTTGGCCATTATGGCTGCAGGCCCTCATGCACCACTGCAGCCGACTATAACCAGTGTTTTCACCTTTTTTCATGTCGCTTCCATATTTGGCTCGTTATGATTTATCCTGATCAACCAAGCGATACAAGTACCTGCTTGTGCCAGTACCCGGTTACATCTTTGCAAGATTGTTGCCTCACTGAACACAAATAATTTGAGGTGATAGTTTAGAACATATGCCCAAAATAGTCATATGTCAAAAAGAATATTCCTTGTCCCTGAGGTTGCCCCGAAGACAAAATTTTATTATTTAATGTAAATTATCCTATATTTTTCAATACAAAATGAATACATATTCACTGCAATGACAGTTTATGCGTGATTCTGTTTTAAGCCGGCTCACATGTTAATCTTTGTCTCCTTGTTGCCAAAGCAACGAAGACCTGGAGTGACGGTGGGCTCTATTGACACATTTATGACATAGGGGGAGGACAATCGATGAAGAAAATTTTGATTACAATTTTAGGATTGCTGTTGCTGGTTACTTTTGGTTGCAGCACTGATGATGCGAAAAAGGCCGAGGATAAAACCAAGGAAGTTATTACTGAAACTAAAGATACAACTGTCACCGTCACCAAGGAAGCTGCCGACGAATCTGCAGACAAAGCTTCTGAAATGGCTGCTGATGCTGCCGACGCTACGAAAGAAGCTGCCGACGCTACACAAGAAGCTGCCGACGTTACCAAAGAAGCTGCCACCACAGCCAAGGACAAGGCTGTTGAAATGGGTAAAGACGCCGTAAAAACCACCAAGAAGAAAGGTACGATCGAAGGCTGCTAAAAGTGTAAATCGCGTGACTGCTGATCCTGGGACATTTTCGCTCAAGAAAGATACGTGTGTGACGTCCCGCTGCAATTCTGCGCTGACACCATGCGTACATCCTGCAACCTGATAGGTTGCAGGATGTACAGCGTACCAGTAAAAAAGGAAGCGGCTCGCCAGAACTCGTGGTCCAGCGCGGAATAGAGACTTTACAGCACGGGGAGATCGGGGCACTCTTTAAAGATATGGTTTTTGCAATTTCGACAGATCATTTCGTCAGCCCCGGAAATTATCCTGGCGATAGCCTCTTTCTGGGTGGCAAAGATATGTTCCTTGCCGATAATGTCCAGGTACCCACCTCGCTCTAAAACGCTATACGCCGATTTTTGCAATTCACAAAGATACAACCCTCCCCTCTGGCCACGACGACGGCGTGCTTCCTGGGCTAACAGTTCGGCACCAGCTACATCGATAAAATTAATGCCGCAGCCAATAATCAGGACATTGCGTTTACGCATCAGAGTCTTATCGATGTTATACAAATAGTCGCTGACATGATTGACCGCCCCAAAGAACAGCGGGCCGTCGATGCGAATAATTTTGAGATATGCACATTCGGATTCGGCTTCAATGAGCGGCGGGCCAACTGCCTCGGTACTCGGAACGAGGTTGGCAATACGCGGATGGGCGGTACGATTCAGATACAGCACCAGGGACAACAGTACGCCGGCATAGATGGCAAACTCCAGATCGAGAAAAAGGGTGGCCAGAAAAGTAACCAGCAGCACCGCCGTTTCCTCCTTGCTGGTTTTTATTATGGTATGGATATGATGGAAATCAATGAGGTGATAGGCTACCATCAGAATGATTCCACCCATGGCAGCAATAGGTAGATAGGCGGTAAGCGGGGCGATGAGCAACAGCAAGAGAGCCAGTATTATCGCGGAAAAAACAGCTGAAAGTGGAGTAAGAGCGCCTGTTTGGTAATTGATACCAGAACGGGTAAAAGATCCGGAACCGGCATAACTGGAAAAAAAACTGCCTACAATATTGGACAATCCCTGGCCGATAAATTCCTGATTGCCATCAATGGGTTGATGCGATTTAGCAGCAATTGCTCTGCCTATCGACAGGGCCTCAATAAGGCCAAGAAGCGCCACAGCCAAAGCTTTGGGTGCCAATGCACGGATGGTTTCAAATGAAAAATCCGGCATCGACAACGGCGGTAAGATGGCTGGCATCTGTCCGACAAGGGTGATACCATGTTGCTTACCGTCGATGAGAAGGCAGAGAACACTGCCGATGATCATCGCAAAAAGCATGCCCGGCCAGCGAGGTATCTTGGCTCGGAAAAAAACTGCAGAGACCAGAGTGACCAGAGCCACCGCCAGGACATAGAGGTTGATCTTATCGAGCATACCCAGGATAGTGACCCAGACTTCGACAAAGGCATGACCGCCCGGCAGATTCAGGCCAAGAACATGCTTCAACTGAGAAGTGGCGATAAGGATAGCCGCACCTGAGGTAAAGCCGACCACGACGGAATGGGAGACAAAATTTACCAGGGTCCCCAGCCGGGCCAAACCAAAACCCAGCTGGTAGATACCGGCCATAAAAGTCAAGGTCAGCACAAGCCGGATATATTCAGCAGACCCTGGCTCAGCCAAAGAACTGATAGAACTGAACACCACGATGGAAATAGCCGTTGTCGGCCCGGAAATAAGATGCAGGGAAGAGCCGAACAGCGCAGCGACAACCGGGGTAATAATGGCAGTATACAGGCCGTATTGCGGGGGCAACCCGGCAATCATGGCAAAGGCTACACCTTGAGGAAGAACGATGACCGCCCCGGTCAATCCGGCCAGCAAGTCAGCTCTTAAGGTGTCCCAGCCGATAAAATTCCACCAGCGCAGAAATGGCATAAGTCTGCGCCAACGGGATCTGGTTCCATCAGACTGCGGTTTAACTTTATATCTGTTGGTCATATGTTTCTCTTGATAACCTGGTAAGAACCTTAAATCGTAAATGGGTAAGTAGATAAGCGCAGATTTCCGAAATGCTTCATATGCGAAGCATAAGATCTTTCCATTATTTCTGCGTAGATAAGTATGTCGTAATAATAGCAAAATTGCCACAACGACGCAGAAGAAATTTTTTTACGACGCCATCATCAGTCTTCAACCATAAAGGGGATAACATTCACCTGTATCTTCTGCACCCCGGCAACTTTTCCCGCCAACTGGCGCACCTTATTGGCGATGTTTTTTTCATCGGCGAGGGAGCCGCGAACATTGACAAATGCTTCTCCATTGGCCGAATCGACGACCACCTTGGGAAAAGCCTTCACCAGGCAGGCTTCAATCCGAGCTGAAAGGGCCTCATCGGCAAGCATACGGCAGCTCTCCGGAGTACTTTTAAAGCAGGGTTGGGCCAAAGCGTGCAAAATGATGGAGACCGCCTGGTCAACATTCATAGTGCCGATATGCAGGATCATGTCATAGAGTTGGTGATTCCACGAATCCTGACCAAAAATCTGCAGCCCCCATCTTCTCCGCTCCGCATCATCGTTGACCAGAATCATCCGGGCCTCATGAGCCGGGATATTTTCACGAATCATTTCTTCCCGGACCCGATCCTCGAGATTCGCACTGATTCTGATCTTGAGTACATGGGGAAACTGCTGCAGAAAAAAGTGGCTGCCCAAGCCATGAAAAACGACATTATCCTGCTCAAGATGGGAAAGGAGCGCCGCACGAAAAAAAGAGATAAATCGCTCTTTGCCGGAGGTGAACCTATCGAGAATGGTTGGTGCATCATGGATGGCTCGAACCAGCTTAAGTTCTGGAATATTAAACTGTTCTGAAGCCTCGAGAATGATCTCCCGGGAAATACACTGATAATCAAGGGCTTTTGCCAGCTTTTCAGCAACTTCTTTTCCTCTGCTGTAGGAGCCTCGTGATATGGTAATGATCGACATCTTGAACCTCTCCGCGTTGCACAGCTTTTTTTTTTACAGGGGAAAGACCGGCAGTAGTGTATGCATTCATTTGATCAAACTGTTTCACTATATCGTAGAAAGCAGGAGTGATTCAATAACAAAGGTACTGCTTATGTATTTCCGAGAAATGGCTTTATCTGGCAACACACTGCATTGAACAGTATTTTACCCAGAACAATTTAAAGTCTTTTTTATATTTGGGCAGTTTTGTCAAACTTCGCCACATGGCTCGCTTGTTGAATTTCTTTATTTCTTGAGCAGGTTTAAAAAATGCGAGTGCATTATCGACGGACAACACAAAAGGCGGTTTGTTGTCGGCCAGATTGACCCAGCTGGCAATAATGGAACCGCTTCTATGGTTTCCCTCGATGAAGAGCTGAGGTTGTCCTAAAATGGCAATATAAATCTCCGCGGCAATTTTATGTGTTGAAGTTCGCAGAGCGGTCTGTCTTTTGTAATATTTTCTAATGGGGACTATGTGTCTGGAGAATTTCTCTGTGGTCGCACTCAGGGCTTTGCAGTATTCATCTCTTTGCACATAGTCCAGGCCATAGTGGACCCGATGATTAATTTCCAGCATATCAGGTCCACCCTCTTTGGAGAGCAAACTATATTTCTTTTTCCGAATGAAATAATCGATATAATCCCAGGCACATAACATATTATCCATCAAGGCCTGATCAAAAGGCGTGTCTTTTCTGCCGATCTTCAGCTGATCGAGCTGATTATCGATATCTAGCCAGTGGCGCAGCACTTCCTGGTATGATCTCTCAATTGCAGGTAAATCAGGTCGGTAGGCCATGGAGTTGTGTTCGGATTATAGTGCCTGGAGTGAAAAACGCAGACCAACAAAGCAAAAACAAAAAAAGGCACTTACCAAAAAAACAATAAGTGCCTGCAATAGAAATTCTTGGAGCGGGATACGCGATTCGAACGCGCGACTTTCAGCTTGGGAAGCTAACACTCTACCACTGAGTTAATCCCGCTTGATATGCTTTTCTAAAACTGGACAAACCCCGCCTCAAAGATGTGCGGGGTAAGCTCCTTCACAAAATATTTTTCTTGTGAAAAATATTTTTAAGTCGCTAATATAGAAGCAGGTGACCATTTTGTCAAAGCCTTTTCGCATTTCTCGCAGAACAGTGGATACTATCGCAGCCAAACAACAGCGAACCCCTCAGCCCTGCAGGTATCCACCTAGAGTCAAGCTAAACTCCGATCCCTTTCCCTCAACGCTCGTCACCTCTACTCGACCGTTATGGGCCTGGGCGATATGCTTGACGATCGCCAGGCCCAGTCCAGTGCCTCCCTGCTTCCGGCTTCTGGCCTTATCGCTTCGATAGAATCGCTCAAACAGCCGGGGCAGATGTTTCCTGGCGATACCACAACCGGTGTCGCGAACGACAATCCGTACCTCTTTTACCAGATCGTTGTCAACAACCGCGGCCTGCACCGCCACTAAATCTCCGCGTTTGCTGTAGGTTAACCCATTGACAAGAAGATTAACCAGCGCCTGTTCTAGAAGAGTCGCATTCATTTTGACGACGAGAGCAGCAGGGCATTCGATAGCCATCTCTATTCCGGCCTCATCGGCTTGTAACTGACAGGTCTGCAGAGCAGCTTCAATTACCGGACGCAGCTGCCCATTTTCGAGCTTTATCTGGTCCTGCTTGGTATCCTCTTCAATTCTGGACAAAACCAGAAGATCATCAATAATAGTGGTGAGCCGTTCGGACTGCCGGAGGACAATCTGCAGGAAGCGCTCCGCATCCTCGCGAATGTCAAGAGCACCGTCCAGCAAGGTTTCGACATAGCCTCGAATCGAGGTGATCGGAGTGCGCAGCTCATGGGAGACATTGGCAACAAAATCCTTTCGGACATTTTCGAGCCGTCGGAGTCTCGTCACATCGTTCATGACCACCAGCACTCCAACATTTTCTCCTGCGCCATTACTTAAAGTGACTACATTGGTCTGTAAAAAGCTATCCCCATTCTCATCGTGCAGAACGATTTCATCCTCAATATTTTCCCGGCTATAGAGGGTGTGACCGATCTGCTGCTGCAACTGAACATTTCGCACTATCTGCTGCACGATCCTGCCCGTGGCGATCTGTCGGTCGACCCCAAAAAGTTGCGCAGCAGCTTCGTTGATACTGATGACCTTTTCGTCTTTGTCTATGGCAATCACCGCTTCAACCATGCTTGAGAAAACAGTTTCCAGTTGATTTCTATGGGTAACAATCGCCTGAATTTTTTCATCAAGCATTTCAGCCATGCGATCCATGGAGCCTGCTAGAGTAATTACTTCAAGAGAAGCTGTTTTTTTGGCCTGCGGCAACATTCTCTGACTGAAATCACCGCTGGAAAACTGCACGGCACTTGCAGTCATCTGTTCCAGCGGCTTACTGATATTACGGGAAATCAGCAAAGCGATGCCTCCTGCAAGGACCATCACCGCTACCGCCACCATGCCAATTCTGAGCCTAATATCCGCCAGGGTTTCATCCAGGCTGGCGACCGAAACAGAAGTTCTGAGCACCGCATTTACAGTTGGAAAGGCGCCATTATCCGAAGGTTGCATCCCGGCAATGCTTAACGGAACAGCCACATAGATCAAATTTTGATCAAGCGTTTGACTGTACCGCCGGACAGCGCCAACCTCACCAGTAAAAGCTTTGGCAATTTCCACCCGATGTCGATGATTATCCATTACCGTGGGATCTTCATTCGAGTCGGCAAGCACTTTGCCATTAAAGCCGATAACGGTGATCCTGGTCCGTGATTCTCGACCGGCTGCGATGCAATACCCTCGAAGCGCAGCAAACTGCCCATATTGCAGATAGTCCACCACTCTGGACTGTATCAGGTTGGCACGAGCTTCGAGATCGGCTTCTGTCTCCTGCAGATAAAATTCCCTTAAAACAGTGGTGCCGTACCAACTCACGGCAAAAATAGCGATAAGGATCGTCAAGACATTGGCTGGAAAAATCTGCCAGACTATTTTTCTCGGTCTCATCATAAACCTATACCTCATCCCCAGGCGTGGATCTGTAACGATAGCCAATACCTCTAACTGTTTCGATCATCTTGCTATAATCACGAAGTTTTTTACGCAGACCAAAAATCTGCACATCGATGGCCCGAGGAGTAATAAGGAAATCGTAGCCGCGGGCAAAATCTATTATCTGCTGCCGGGTAAACACCCAGCCCGGTTTTGCCGCAAGCAGTGACAAAATACTGAATTCAGTTGTAGTCAGTAAAACCTCAGCTCCATGCAGTCTCACTTCATGCCGGCCTTTGTCTATCTCGAGCCCGTCGACAATGATGACCGATTTCCTTGTGTCATCTTCTTCACTCTGATCGGCAAATGATCGTTTTATTACCGCTCTTATTCTGGCAACAAGCACCTTGGGACTAAAAGGCTTGGTGATATAATCATCGGCACCGCACTCGAGGCCGGCCACCACGTCCTCCTCTTCACCTTTGGCGGTCAGCATGATGATCGG
>CBDTUM010000024.1:0-41322 GCA_965363495.1 uncultured Desulfopila sp. | reverse complement strand
GGCGAGCATCTGCTGTTCGCCCCCGGACAGCGTCCCGGCAAGTTGCTCCCTTCTCGCCTGCAGTTTCGGAAAGCGGTCATAGACCTCTGCCATGCGGCGGGATTTTTCGGACTTGCTCAGCTTGAGCGGGATGGCACCCAGCTGCAGGTTGTCAAATACCGACAGATCGCTGAACACCTCGCGCCCTTCCGGAGAGAGAGCGACTCCGAGCTGCACCATTTTGGCAGGGCTGGTACCGGTGATATCTTTGCCATCTAAAGAAATGGTGCCGGCGCTCGGTTTCTGCAGCCCGAGCAGACATTTAAGTAAGGTGCTTTTCCCTGCGCCATTAGCGCCGACCAGAGCAACGGTTTCCCCGGCAGCAATGGTCATATCTATCCCGTAGAGGGCCTGAGCGGCACCGTAATGGGCAGAGAGATTGTTTATGGTCAGCATCAGGCGGTGGCCTCCATTTGGCCGAGATACGCTTCCAGTACCAGCGGATTTCGCCGCACTGCATCCGGGGTTCCGGTGGCAATACACCTGCCGCTGTCGAGGACCACTACCTGATCGGCGATATGCATCACCAGATCCATATCATGCTCGACCAATAGCAGGGTGTGCCCCGCACGGCGCAGGAGTTTGAGTTGCTCGCCTACCGCGGCGGTTTCCTCTCCATTGAGGCCGGCCACCGGTTCGTCCAGCAGCAACAGGTCAGGTTTACCAACAGTGGCCCTGGCCAGTTCAACCCTCTTTTTATCACCATAGGCGAGAACCCCGGCGGGCCAGCTGCTCTTAGCACTCAGTTCAAAGCGATCCAGGGCTTCGAGTGCGCGCAGCTTTAACTGTCGCTCTCGATGACGAAGATACGGCAGCCGCAACATCGCCAGGATCATGGATTTGCCACCCGCACAGGTTAGGCCGGTCAGCACATTATCCAAGACGCTCAGCCGTGGAAAAAGCCGTAGATTCTGAAAGGTGCGGCTGATCCCCAGCTGGCTGACCGCATGGGCCGGCAGCCCGGTAATCTCTTTATCTTTAAAGATCACCGAGCCGCTGGTTGCCGGCAGTACCCCGGTAATACAATTGATAAGTGTCGATTTTCCCGCGCCATTCGGGCCGATTAAGGCAGTCACCTGGCCTTGCGGTACCTGAAAGGTGACATCACTTAAGGCAGGCAGGCCGCCAAAGTTTTTGCATACCGCCGTAAGCTGCAGCATTATTGCGTCTCCCGCTTTCTTAAGGCCAGTCGTACCTTGATCATATCAACAAGACCAGTGACCAGCCCCTGGGGCAGAAACATCAGCACCAGCACCAGGATTCCTCCATAAACAAAATCCTTATAGGTTTGAAATACGCCTATTACTTCCGGCAACAGGGTGAGCAATCCTGCTCCGAACAGAGAGCCCCATATCGACCCCATGCCGCCGACCACCACCATGATAACCATATCCGTGGAAGTGAATATCCCGAAAGAATCCGGACTGATAAACGAGTAACAATGGGCAAAAAGGCTGCCGCCAAGCGATGCCATCATGGCCGAGAGGACAAACACCTTGATCTTGGCATTGCGGGTATTGACACCGAGCGCGGCAGCGGCGGTTTCATCTTCAGCCAGCGCGGCAAGCCCTCGACCAACTCCGCTGCGCACCAGGTTGAGGCTGAGCAGCAGGCACAGCAGGGTAAAGCCCCAGAGCAGATAATGGAGGCGTACTTCATCATCAAATGAAAAATCACCAAAGCCCAGGTATGGGATACCGGAAAAACCACTGGGCCCGCCGGTCAGTTCGTCCCACTCAAGAAGTACGCTATGCACCACGAAGTTGAAACCAAGGGTGGCCATGGCCAGATAATGCCCGGATAAGCGCAGAATGGGCACTCCTATCACCAGGGCGACCAGGCCAACCAGCAAGGCAACAAGGGCCATGGCCGGCCAGGGAGGCAGCCCATAGGTTCCCGTGGTGATTGCCGAGCCGTAGGCACCAAGGCCGAAAAAGGCGGCATGACCGAGGGATATTTGCCCCGTATAGCCGATAAAGAGATTGAGCCCCAGGACCACAATGGTATTGATGGCAATCAGATTGGTCACCCCCAGAGTGTAAGGATTGTCCTCAAAGAGTGGAAAGAGCAACAGGGCTGTCGTCAACAGAGTGACCAGCAGCCCGGTCCGGTGCAGGGTGATGAAATAGAGAAATTTGTCGCGTGCAGACATCATGATTTCGTCAGATTTTCATCCCGGTATGAAAAGCCTGGATATTTTGCTCGACAAATTTGGCGGGAGCGAGTTTGCCAATAGCGGCGAGACACTCCTCTTCACTGCAAAAAAGCGCTTTTTTTCGCACCGCATGACCGAGCAGAATCAGATTGGAAAGCACCGCATTGCCCATTTTTCGGGCTATCCCGGTACCATCGACCCGGTCTCCTTCACCTTCTTTATCGGAATTGATAAGCAGTGCGCCAGTATCTTTTAACAATGGACGATGAACAGCCAGATTTGCCGCAAAGAGCAATAATGCCACATCAGCCTGGCCGGTACGGATCAAAGGAGCGGCAAAATTTCCCACCTTGAGGGTGGACAGCACGGTGCCGCCGCGCTGGGCCATGCCATGACTTTCCGAGGTGAGCACAGGAATACCTCGATCGACGGCAACCTGGGCAATAACCCTGGTCAGAAAAAGAACCCCCTGGCCACCAATGCCACTCACGACTATCTGCTGTTTCATAGCTCCTCCTTGGGGACAATTGCCTGCGCCGGGCATACCGGAATGCAGGTTCCGCAGCCGTGGCAACGATCAGGATCAACCTGGGCAATGCCATTTTCCTCGTCCATGGACAGGGCCGGACATTCAAACTCCTCAACGCATTGACCACAGCCAATGCAGTCTTCGGTGATGACTACCGCCGGGGCCTCCTGCATTTTTCGTACTACCGGATCCATCAGACAGCCATGGCGGGAGATAAGCACCGCGACGCCACCGTCCTCGCTGCGGGTATGGGCATCGGCTTTTTTAAGAAGCTCTTCGAAGCGTTCATGCTGGTACGGATCGCAGCTTTCGATAAAATCAACGCCGCTTGCCTTGACCAGCGGTTCAATGGCAATTGCCCTTGTTTTTCTGCCGTCAGCGGTACAACCCATATGCGGCACAGGTTGTCCGCCGGTCATGGCCGCTGTGGCATTATCGAGAATAACCACAATGATACGGGCATCCTGCAGAACAGCATTAATGAGTGCGGGGACCCCGGCATGAAAAAATGTCGAATCGCCGATGGTGACGACCACGGTCGGCACCTTGCCGCCATCCTGTTTGTAGGCCTGGTGAAAACCGGCACCCTGACTGATACAGGCACCCATGCAGTGGACGGTATGGACAGCATCAAGGTTCATCCCCAGGGTGTAGCAGCCTATATCGGATGGAAATATCCCGTCGGGAAAAGACTTTTTAATGGAGTAGAAGGCGGCGCGATGCGGGCAGCCGGGACAAAGTGAAGGACGCTGGCCCCTCCCCGGTGCGGCAAGAATCTCCGGCGTTGCAAGACCGAGAAAATCGGCCAGGGCACGGTAGATGACATCGGGGGTCAACTCTCCTTCTCGTGGCACTGCTCCGGTCTGTTTCCCGCTGGCACCCGGGTGGGCAAGCTGCATTTCAATTACCGGGTAGGTCTCTTCGACAATAAGCAGGCGATCGTAGCTTTTTTGGAGATGCGTAATGAACTGTTGATTGAGCGGGTACGGCATCAGCACCTGATACAAATCAATGGTCCCGCTTAAGCCCAATTCCTCCAGCAGGTCGACGAGATTGGCATAAGCGATACCGGAGGCGACCAGAGCAACCCGCGGTCGGCTGTTATCGCCGACTATAATTCTTGGCTGCCAGTGCGGCTCCTGGGAGACCTGCTCCAGTTTAGCGTTGAGACTCCGGTGCAGAGCGGGCAGAAAAGCCGGAGTGGCGCACCAGCGGCCGGTGTCCGGCACAAAAGCTGCGGCCCTGTCAAGTTTGACCGGTTCTACCAAAGCGACACTTTGCCGTGAGTGGCAGACACGGGTGGTCGGCCGCAGCACAATGTTCATTTCATATTTTTCCGAGAGCAGATAGGCCGGCTCGATCATCGCCTTGGCCTCGGCAGGGCTTGAAGGATCAAGCACCGGAACACGCCCCTGCAGGCAGAATAACCTGGTATCCTGCTCGTTTTGCGAACTATGCGGACCAGGGTCATCGGCAACGACAGTGAGCATGCCGCCTTTTACGCCAAGATACGCGGTGCGCATAAAAGGGTCGGCGGCAACATTGAGGCCAACCTGTTTCATCACCGCAACCGATCGCTTGCCGGTATAACTGGCGGCGAGGGCAACTTCAAAGGCGATTTTTTCATTGACCGACCATTCAATATGCAGCGGGTTTACCGCCTGGTCCTTCCGGTTGATGACACTTTGGAGAATTTCCGTGGACGGCGTCCCCGGATACGCTGCCGCAACCTGACAGCCGGCTTCAAGCAGCCCCCGGCCGATTGCGTCGTTTCCCATCATGAGTTCTTTATTTGTATTCATAATTCCAATTATTTATGTTTAAATCTCAAGCAGTTGGTTCCCATGCAGCGCATGGGAACCAGTTTATGGTGCAGCTTGTTCCCATGCGCTGCATGGGAACAGGTAGACTCGCAAAAACCTTACTTGCCGAGTAATCCTTTGGGTCTAACAAACAGCACCAGCAATAAAACAACAAAAGCAACCACATCCTTATAGGCACTGGAAATATAGCCGGCGGAAAGGGATTCCAGCAGTCCCAGTCCCAGCCCGCCCAGAATCGCACCCGGAAAAGAACCGAAACCACCCAGGATTGCGGCGGCAAATCCTTTAAGACCAAGCAGAACGCCCACATCATAGTTGAGGGTGGTAATCGGCGTCACGAGCACCCCGGCAAGACCACCCAGGGCCCCGGCGATAGCATAACTGGTCAAGCGTACCCGCCCGGCCGGAATACCAACAACGGCCGCGGCGGTCGGGTTGGAGGCGACTGCCCGCATGGAGAGGCCAAGAGAAGTCCGGTAGAAAAACCAGGTGAGAAGGGTTATGGCGACAACGGTGAGCAGCAGAATCCACAACGCCTGCGGCAGCACACTCGCCCCCATGATATTGATTGGTTGATCGGGAGTAAGCGGCGGTAAGGCCATCCGGTTTTTCCCCCAGACCAGCTTGATAATGCCGCGGAGAATGATGGAGAGGCCGACGGTGAGAAAGATCAGCACCAGATGATTCCCCGATTTGGCCGGGCGTAAACCGAATCGTTCCACGATCATGGCGACAACGGCAACCCCAGCAACTGCCAGAAGGAGCCCCGGAACGACAGGCAGCCCCGCACCAAACAGGCAGGTGAACATCAGCATGCCGCCAAGAGTGACAAAGTCAACCTGCACAAAGTTGACAATGCCCATGGTGTTGTTGACCACACAAAATCCGAGAGCAATGAGGGCATAAATCGCCCCGTTCGTCATGCCGGAAAAGATATACTGCAGTAAATCCTGGAACATTACAATTACAGACGTCCACGACAAAAATTAACGTCGTGAATAAAGCCAGTTGCAGACCAGGCACGACGGGAAAATAAGTTGACTCTCTACCAGTTCGTACTAGTATGCGAGTACATGAAAGCGACAGTAAAATACATTTCTTATTTAGTCAATCATTTGCTTGCCCAGGAGACTGCGGAAGATATGGAAGAAGCTTTACGCCAGCTTCTTACCGCCGGTGAATTGCTTGACGTGGCGAACCGTCTGCAGATTCTGGAGATGCTCAAAGAGGGTGTACCGCAACGCCAGATTGCCGAAAAACTGGGGGTGGGCATTGCCACCGTCACCCGAGGTTCGAACACCATGAAATCCGGCAGGGATAAAAAATAATCCTCTTCCGGCAATGTTTCTTATAGGTAGAAAAATAGCAAGGCCTTGCTGCTGCTCACGCATCAAGGCCTTTCGTAAAATCATGCTATGTAAAAGATATCAAGTTGTGACTGTTGCCGCCTCCTCAACCTTGTCGATACGTACTGCGCAGGATTTGTATTCCGGTGTCCCCGAAATAGGATCCCGGTGCTCGGAAGTCAGAACATTGGTCAGGGCGTCCTGATGATGAAAGGTCATAAAGACGCTTCCCGGCTGGGAACGCGTGGTGACTTTCGCGCGAACCTTCACCGCACCTCTTCGAGACGATACCGTCACCCAGTTCCTGTCTTGTATGCCAAGCGCTTCAGCATCCTCAAGACTTATCTCTACCCGCTCTGCCGGCACTATCTGGGCAATGCCATGGGACCTTCTCGTCATCGAACCGTTGTTATAATGCTCGCGGATTCGACCGGTTATAAGGACCAGCGGGTATTGCTCATCCGCCACCTCACCTGAGCCAATATGGTCAAGGGCCATAAAGGTAGCAAGTCCATTTGCCCGGGCAAAGAGATCGGTGTAAAGAGTGGTTGTCCCGGGATGGTTTTTGGTTGGACAGGGCCACTGAATGCCTTTCTCTTCAAGCCGATCATAGCTAATACCACCGTAGATCGGCACAAGCGAGGCGATCTCGTCCATAATTGCCGCAGGATTGGCATAGGACAGAGGATAGCCCATCAGGGTCGAGAGCTTGCAGAGAACCTCCCATTCGGCCATACCGGCAACCGGTGGAACCGCTTTTCGCACCCGCTGAATCCGTCTTTCGCCGTTGGTGAAGGTGCCGTCTTTCTCGGCAAAACTCGCCCCCGGCAAAATAACATCGGCAAAGCGGGTTGTCTCGGTATGAAAGATATCCTGAACCACTAAAAAATCAACCGATTCAAGGGCTTTTCGAACATGGGTCAAATCCGGATCGGTCTGGGCCGGATCTTCACCGAGGATGAAAATGGCTTTAAATTTACCCCGCACGCATTCATCGAGCATCTCAACCGACGTCAGCCCCGGTTCCTTCTTAATCTTTCTACCCCAGGCTTTTTCAAACTTATCACGAATCTTCTCATCAGTTACCGACTGGTATCCCGGCAGGGTGGCGGGCAAAGGACCGAGATCTGAGGCACCCTGGACATTGTTTTGTCCCCTGAGCGCCATAATTCCGGTGGACGGCCGGCCGATCTGGCCGCAGACCAGGGCCAGATTGGCAATAGCCATGGCGTTTTCCGTCCCAGTCCGATGTTCTGTTACCCCCAGACCATAGACGATCATCGCCTTATCGGCTTGGGAATATAACCTGGCGGCCTCGATGACTTTTTCCCGCGCGACCCCAGTTAATTTTTCCACCCGGTCCAGGTCATATTCGGCTACTTTGGCCTTCAACTCATCGAAATCTTCGGTCCTCTTGACAATAAACTCTTTATTTTCCCAGCCTTTTTCGATGATCACGTTGATCAGGCCGTTTAACAGGGCGATATTACTCCCCGGTTTTAAATCCATCCAGACATCGGCTCTCTCTGCCATCCACGTCTTCCGCGGATCGCTGACGATCAGCTTGGCCCCATTGCTCATTGCCTCTTTCAGATACAGCGAGACAATGGGGTGGGCCTCCGTCGGATTGGAGCCAAACAAAAACAGGACATCCATCCCAGGCATCTGATTAAGAGAATTGGTTGCAGCACCTGCACCAAGGCTTGTGGCCAGACCGGCCACGGTAGGAGCGTGTCAGACCCGTGCGCAGTTATCGACATTATTCGAGCCAACCGCCGTCCGGACCCATTTGGCCAGGAGATAATTTTCTTCATTGGTGCATCTCGACGACGAAAAACCGCCGACCGTATCCGCGCCGTATTCCTTGATTATCTGATTGAATTTTCCAGCGACCAGTTCAAGCGCCTCATCCCAGGAAGCTTCCCGATAGCCGTCCCCTTCCTTGATCAGCGGGGTTGTAATCCGGTCCTTGTGATGAATAAAGTCGTAGCCATACCGCCCTTTAATACAGAGATTGCCCCTATTGACCGGAGCATCAAAGTCCGACTCAACGCCGATCACCTTCTCGTCTCGGACTTTGAGAAAAAAATTGCAGCCAGTGCCACAATACGAGCAAGTGGTCTTGACTTTTGTCACATCCGAGGACCGGCCCAGGCCCCTGCTCTTTCTATCCGTCAAGGCACCGGTTGGACAGGCGGAGACACACTGACCACAGAATTCGCAATTTTGCAGGCTCCGGGGCCTCCCAAAAGCGGTATCGGGGATGGCGTTGAAACCGCGCCCGGTCATTTCGATGGTCCCGGCCATTACCACTTCATTACAGATTCGGGTGCAACGGCCGCAGACAATACATTTGTTTGCTTCAAAGGTGATAAAGGGATTATCTTCCCGGATGGGCAGTGCCCATTGTTCCCCAGGATATTTTTTCATATCGGCATTGTATTGATAGGCCATTTCCTGGAGAGTACAATTTCCCGCCGCCTCACAACACATGCAGTCATTGGGATGATTGGATAAAAGCAGTTCAATGATCGTCTTACGCAATCGGGTAAGACGCGGGCTCTCGGAGGTAACCTGCATACCGTTTGCAGCCGGGGTGGTGCAGGAAGTGAGAGGTTTGGGGGCGCCTTTTACCTCGACCAGGCAGAGGCGGCAGCCACCATAGGGTTTTAGTCGTGCATCATGGCACATGGTTGGAATCGGAATTCCCTGGTCCTGACAAACCTCAAGGACGGTCCTTCCCGAAACAAAATCAACATCCGTGCCATTGATCGTCATCGTCAACATCTGCTTCATGAGAGTGATCTCCAGAGTAGAGTGAAGGTAGTTGAGCACAAATTTCCGAAATCAGCGTTTTTAATTGACCACGCAAACTCGGTATAGAGTGAAATATCGGTGGGGAATATACCAAGAGAAAAACAAATATGCAATTATTGCATATTTGTTTTTTTGTGAAGACAGAAAGAGTTACGCGTGCAGCACAAAAGATCTTTTACGCTGTATGTTCGTCTCTATAAAAACAATTCCTTGAATCGTTTGTTGGCATAAAGTTCTATCTCTTCCTGCAATTGCTTATATTTTTTTATCAGTTCGCCTGCTTTTGGAGTAAGGACCGTGCCGCCTGCTTCCCCGCCTCCCTTTTGTGCCACAACCAGTTCATCGGCAATGTTTTCGCGGAGGATTTTTATATGCGTCCAGGCTTTTTTATAGTTCATGCCCATTTTTTCCGCCGCCTTGGCAATAGATCCTTCCTGCTCGATAAGCTCCAGGATCTCGGTTTTCCCTTTACCAAAGAGAAGTTGCTGTCGATCATTTTCGATCCAGGTCTTGGTTTTTACATGCAGGCTGCCGACTGTTTTCTGATCCATGACAATTAATCCGGTGGTTTCTATTACGCCATCTTACTTTGGCTTAAAATAAACAGGCTCTGCGCCCGATTTCCATTTTATGTTACAGCCCATGCTGGGTCGCTGTTCCACTGTTAGCGGTTTTCCGGCAACCAGCAGGTCAATGGCGGAAGAAAGATCTGCCCCGTTGACCGGTTGGTCATTGCCCGGTCTCGCGTTGTCAAACTGTCCCCGATACGCCAATTTTTTCTGCGCATCAAAGAGGAAAAAATCCGGCGTGCAGGCCGCTCCATAAATTTTCGCCACCTCTTGCTGTTCATCGACCAGATAGGGAAAAGTGTAGCCGTATTTTTGGGAGTCAAACGACATATTTTTCGGATTGTCATCTGGATACGCACTAAAATCGTTGCTGTTGATGGCCACAACGGTAATTCCCTGCGCCTGGTAGGCACGAATTTTCTCTACCAGTATGGGTCGAATATGTATGACATAGGGGCAGTGATTGCACATAAAAATAACCAACAATCCTCTGTCGATTGACAAATCAGAGAGTGAGTAGGATTTTCCCTCGGGATCAGCAAGGGTAAAATCCGGAGCTTTCATCCCCAATTCCTGCATTGTGGAAGGTGTCAGTACCATAATGTTTCTCCTTTAATTTATCTGATATAGTCACTATAGATCTCTAGAGTTTATATGCATGGCCAAAACTGGAAGCAAGCATTTTACGAAGACCGTTGCCACGAGAGCAAAAATCCGGTACCAAAAATACTATCCGCGCAAGGAGATTCCGATGAAAATTACGCTGCCCATGTCAAATGGTGGCACCTATGAGCTCAAGCCAACAAAAATTGTCGCGCTTGGCTTAAACTATCTGGAACATATTAAAGAAAGTCAGTCGGTTGATAAAGAGAATCTGGCCGGCGAGATCCCAACCGAGCCGGTCCTGTTTCCGAAAACCCCAAACGTGCTGATCGGACCGGAGGAACCGATTATCCTGCCGGCATTTATTGCCGAATACGGTTTTACCAATTGCCGCACCGACCATGAGGCAGAGCTGGCGATCATCGTAAAAGACCGGGTAAAAAACCTGCCACCCGAGAGCGCCATGGAGCACATCCTCGGCTTTACCTGTTTCAACGATATAAGTCAGCGTAACCTGCAAAAGGGCGATAAATCAGGCTGGTACCGCGGCAAATCACTGGACACCTTTGGCCCTATCGGCCCGATGATTGTGACCCCGGAAGATATCGGCGATCCGCATAATCTTGAGATAGAATGTCGCGTCAACGGCCGGATCACGCAGCACTCCAATACCCGGCATATGATCTTTAAGATTCCCGAAATCATGGCCTTTATCAGCAAGAATTTCACCCTTGAAGCCGGGGACATCATCATTACCGGGACGCCAAAAGGAGTGGGCCCCTTACAAGACGGGGACAGAGTTGAGGTGGAGATAGAAAAGATCGGCATCCTCAGCAATCCGGTCAAAGCAGAACCAACAAGATAATGACCTCCAGTCTGTTTAATGGCACCGCTTGTTTTTTATCTGGGATTTGCAGAAAATGATGCGGCTTCCTTCATCTCTTTACTATTTTCTGATATGATTTATTTCTTATAACAAGAACGAAGAGAAAGATCCCTTGTTTTGACTGTTTACTCAAGGGAGATCTTGTGGCAACACTAACTGATGATGCTGTGCCTCCATGAACGATATAATTAAGAGCCTGTACGCCACTCCAACGCTCGCTATTGTTGAGCTTGTCAAAGAACTCACAATAGGCCAGCGGTCAAGCGACACTGTCGATCAATTGTCGTTTTTTCTGCATACGAACATTTTCCCGAAAATCGGACCTTTTTTTGTTGAGATATATTTCCCCGACGATCATGCCAATAACTTTCTCCCCGCAGCACTCCAGCAGCAATCAACAGCAGGGCAAAATAATGTTCCTGAAACGATTGCCGGCGACCACCCATTCGTCAGGCAATTAACGAAATTGGGCTCTGCTGCCCAACTGGGCGATCAGCCGCAGTCACCGCTTTTTGCCACGAAGACAAACAATGCAAGCCACCTGCTGGTTCCCATTCTTGATAGCCATGCACTCTCCGGCCTGATCTACATCGGCGGTCCCACTCCTGTTACTTTCACTGCAGAATTTCTCGACACACTACAAACACTAGCAGCAGTAATCGGCTCGCGACTGAAAAGTATGGCAACCATCCGGCAACTGCAGGAATCCATGCGTGCCTTGGAGCACTCGGATCGGCTTCACACTGCCCTGTACGATATCAGCGAACAGGCCCATTATTCTAAAAATATCGATGATTTGTATGAAAAGCTTCATCAAAAAGTAGGTCATTTAATATACGCCCGCAATTTTTTTATCGCTCTGGTGGAAGAGCATTCGGATGGCACGTATATAAAATTCCCCTATTTTATCGATGAAATCGATACGCATTATCAAGGGACGGAACGAAAGCTCGACCAGCAGAAATGTTCCATCACCGGCTATTTACTTAAAACCCGGCAACCGCTGCTACTCACCCCAACAAATTTTGACCGAATCTGCCAAGAACAAGGCATTAAATGTGTTGGAGCACGGCCTTTTTCCTGGCTGGGTGCCCCATTTTTCGCGGGACAAATCTCCGGGGTTGTGGCGATTCAGAGTTACAACGACGTCATCTATACCGAAAAAGATAAAGAGTTCATGGCCTTTGTCGCCCACCATATCGGCGATGCCTTAAACCGAAAACGTGCTGTCGATGAGCTGCAAAAAGCCAAAGAACGGGCAGAGCGGGTAGAGAAAAACAAGAGTATTTTTCTGGCTAATATGAGCCATGAAATACGTACACCGATGCACGGTATTCTTGGCTTGACTGATCTGGTCCTGCATTCGGATATTTCCGGCAAGAAGCGTACCTATCTGGAAATGATCCATTCCTCTGCCGACAGGCTCCTCAAGCTTATCAATGACATCCTCGATTTTTCAAAAATAGAAGCCGGTAAACTCGAGCTGAACATCGCGCCGTTCAGCCTGCGGGCGACCATCGCCGGAGCCCTCGAAATTCTGGCGGTAAGCGCCTCGAAAAAAAATATTGCTCTCACTGTCGATTGTAATGAAGATATTCCGGATATAGTGTGCGGCGATGCCGGAAAACTGAGCCAAATTCTGATCAACCTGGTAGGCAACGGCATAAAATTCACCAACACCGGCAAGGTGGGGCTCACTGTCCATCAGGATGACCGGAACAGCTGTCAAGACAGGAAACAGAAAGGTTTTATCGATCTTCATTTTCAAATCAGGGATACCGGTATAGGTATCCCCCAGGAAAAAATAAAAAATATCTTTAAGGCATTCAGTCAAATCAGTACAAGCCAGGACTCTAACCAGCGTGGTACAGGGCTCGGCCTGGTCATCGCCGGCGAACTCGTGGAAATGATGGGGGGTAAAATTTGTATTGATAGTCAGCCGGAGATCGGGACGACTTTTTATTTTACCATCCAATTCACACCCGGACCGACCGCAGCTCCCTATCAAAAGATAACGAAAGACAACATTGCACCTTCGACAAGAGTCAAAGCTGGACAAAACCCTTTCCACATCCTCCTCGTTGAGGACGAATATATTAACCGCACCCTTGCTGTCACAGTGCTGAAACGTGAGGGTTGGCGTGTAACAGTAGCCGAAAACGGTATCCAGGCCCTGGAGGTCATGAAAGAAACCTCCTTTGATCTTATTCTCATGGATATTCAGATGCCCGAGATGGATGGTTATGAGACAACCAGGGCCATCCGCCGGCGCGAAAAAACTACCGGGACACACCTACCAATTATTGCCATGACCGCCCATGCGACACAAGATGATCGGGAAAAATGCATGGCTGCGGGCATGGATGGCTATATCGCCAAACCAATTTGTCTGGATACGATCAGTTATCAGATTGATACAATCCTGCAGTCCAGACCGGCGGGGAATCAGGCTAAGCCCCAAACCCCGTAGTTAGGGCCGAAAAGATCCCATTTTTTGCTGTTACGGGTGCTAAACCACTCCTTAAAGCACAGATCCGTTCGAGTGCCGGCGTACGGAAAACAGAGATAAAACCGGGCGTTGCCTCTACTGTCCGGTTTTCTGCTCAGTCGCATCTGCGGGTTATTTTCCTGGACTTCGACAAGAAACACTTCTGCTTCAGCCAGATCATCCAGTGGGACAGTCAAAGTATAATTATATTCTTCTTTCATTCGCATCCCCTTCTTTGTAAATTGTAACTGCTTTCATACTAATGGCTTTAAACGGCAGAGACAATTGCATAAGCAGATAAAGATTTTTTTTCACCCGTTCCCTGTATTCTTCCGACAGGCCCTTCCCCAAATCCCAGTAAAAATTGGATAAGCAATGAGCCCGATACCGCAACAGGAGAAACAACCTCCCAAGCAAGAAAAGAATCAGGAAAACACTGGAAAACTCGGTACCTTTGCCGGTGTCTTTACGCCCAGCATCCTGACTATCCTCGGCATCATTTTATTTTTACGACTCGGCTACGTAACCGGCAGCGGAGGGGTTGGGCGAGCGCTGCTTATCATTGCCATCGCCAATGTGATAACCATCCTGACCAGCCAGTCCCTCGCGGCAATAGCCACCAATATGAAAGTCAAAGGCGGCGGCGACTATTACCTTATCTCCAGAACGTTGGGGATGGAGTTTGGCGGGGCCATCGGCATCGTCCTCTATTTGGCCCAGTCGGTATCCGTGGCTTTTTATTGTATCGGCTTTGCCGAGGCCCTTTCCGCCATCCTCGGACCGGACTTTTTTCTTTCATCCCGGCTTATCGCCATGCTGGCGGTTGCCGGCATTTTTGTGCTCGCCTGGCTTGGCGCCGATTGGGCCACGAAGTTTCAATACCTGGTCATGGTTCTCCTGGTAGCCGCCTTATTGTCTTTTTTCCTTGGCGGTATTCCCCAGTGGCAGGGCCAGGTGTTTCTGGCCAACTGGTCGCCGGACGGCGTACCGCAGCCCTTCTGGCTTATTTTTGCCATTTTTTTCCCGGCGGTAACCGGTTTTACCCAGGGAGTGAGTATGTCAGGTGACCTCCGCGATGCAGGGAAAAGTCTGCCCTTGGGTACATTTATGGCCGTGGGACTCTCTATTCTGGTTTATTTTGCTGTGGTCATCGTCTTTGCCGGAGTGCTGCCCAACAGGGTCATGGTTGAGAATTACCAGTCGATCAAACTGGTGTCCCGCTATGATTTTCTGATCGATGCCGGGGTTATCGCAGCCACACTTTCCTCGGCCATGGCCTCCTTTCTCGGTGGGCCCCGTATCCTGCAGTCACTGGCCGCGGATAAGATTTTTCCAATTCTGACCCCCTTTGCCAAAGGTTCCGGGGCAAGCAATAATCCGCGCCGGGCAATCCTGCTCACCTCTGCTGTAGCTGTCGTCGTTATTCTGCTCGGCCAGTTAAACCTGGTGGCCGGCATCGTTTCCATGTTCTTTCTTATTTCCTATGGGCTGCTCAATTATGCCACCTGGTATGAAGCCCACAGCGAGAGCCCATCCTTTCGTCCCCGTTTCCGGTGGTTCAACAAATATCTCAGTCTCCTCGGATGTTTAGTCTGCGTAGGCGTCATCTTTGCACTTGATGTGCAGTACGGCCTCGTCGCCATGGCCATCCTTGCCGCCATCTATCAGTATGTGAAAAGCAAGGAGAGACCTGCCAGATGGGCCGACAGCGGTCGCTCCCATGCCATGCAGGTTATCCGGCGGCAACTGTTGACCACCCTTGGGGAAGCGGAACATCATCGGGACTGGCGACCCAATATCCTCGCCTTTACCAAAGACTCAGAACGCAGACTTCTCCTGCTCCGTTTTGCCGAATGGATCGGAGGTACCACAGGACTGATCAGTGCGGTCACCTTCATTGCAGGGAATGCACTGCAGATCGTCAAAGAGAAAGAAACGGCACTGGCAGAGCTGAACAGCTGTATACGGGAGGAAGAATTGAAAATCTTCCCGCTGGTCGTCTCCGGCCCAAGCCTCAGCGAAGCTCTGGAGATCATGCTGCAGGGCTACGGCATCGGACCATTAAAAGGCAATATTGTGCTCTGCAACTGGTATGGAGAGACAATGACGTCTTTTCCGGGACTGACCGCCATGAAATTTGGCAACACCCTGCGACTGGCCTTTCGCAGCGGCTACAACCTCGTGGTTTTCCATGGTGATCTGTTACGGACGGGACACCTCTTTGATAAAGAGAAAAAAGAGCGCATCATCGATGTCTGGTGGAACGATGATGCCAGCAGCAGACTCATGCTGCTTCTTGCCTATCTGATGACTCGCAGCGATTTCTGGAACGGGGCAACCATCCGACTGCTGACCGTCGGCAATTCTGCAGATCTGAGCGAAAAAATAGCCCTTGTCGAGCAGCAGCTCGATGACGCCAGGATCCCGGCTCAACCGCTTCTGGTTCCAGACATGCAGCCCGAAACGGTTACTGCCCAGTCAGGCGGCTCCGACCTGGTCTTTCTGCCGTTTCGGATCAGAAAATCGATGCTCACCGACACCAGCGGCTTGAGTCTTGAACGAGTGCTGACCAGACTTCCGCCGGTGGCACTGGTGATGGCCGCAACAGATATCGACCTTGATGCTGAACCTGAGGAAGGTGCTGCGGGGCAGCTTGCTGAGGCGATAGACACCCTGCAGGATCTTCAAAAACGTTTGGCAAAGGCGATGGACCAACAGCAAAAAAACGATAAAAAACTCCTTGCTGTCCTGGAACAATTGGCAGCACCTTTTGACTCCCAGGATGATGCCGCCCGTGAACAACTTGAAAAACAACGTAGGGAAATTGAAGCAGAGATCGAAAAATCTTCTCGCAACGTGGCACGGGAACAGGCAAAAGTCGATGAAGCGTCGAATCACGCCAAACAGCTGAATGACACAACAACGTAACCATCTGGCATAAAGACATAAATGAAATATTTACCAGCAGTCTGGTAAATAACTGTCCAATGCGTATCGTTATCCTCAGACAACAAACGAATCTGCCGACAAACTTTACCCAGATCGACACTCAAATTACTTATCACCCACTCACTTGAAATGAACGAAACAAAATTTGGCACTCTGCTTGGCAATGCCCCAGGCGATGTCCCGATATACTCCTCTGATTATGCCACGGCCGATACGAATGAATTTCCCAATCGACGGGCGTACCGATCGTTTATCGACGGCATTTTTATGGGTTATAAATGGCAATGTGTCGAGTTCGTAAGGCGCTGGCTGTACCTTAACAGGCAGTATACTTTTGACGATGTCTCCATGGCCTACGACATTTTCCGCCTTCGTACTGTCAAGAACCATAGCGATGAAAGCCTTCTTCCGCTTCGTTCCTTCAGAAATGGCGGGCGACGGCGACCTGAACCCGGATGCCTTTTGATCTGGGATGCTACAGGTGAATTCGAAGTAACCGGCCATGTTGCTATTGTCACGGAGGTGCATGATCAGTACATCCGTATTGCTGAGCAGAATGCTGACAACAATGTTTGGCCTGAAGGACAGACTTTTTCACGGCAACTACAAACCAGGACAACAGAAGACGGAGGATATTGGATTGAACCATGCCATGAAGGTGCCTCTATTCTCGGCTGGGTTATGCAAACGGATGATGACTCTTTTTCTGAAGAAATAACCGATATCGACCAGGGAATTTTTCCGCCAATTATGGACGCAGTGGACGATACCGGACAAGCCAGTTCACCCTGGATTGACACCAATGATCCCGCTGGAGCAGCCTATGTGGCAAGCTCCGGTCATATTCTTACGACTGATCCCAAGAATGCTCTTAAATACTTTTGTCTTTCTGAAACAGCTTTTTCAGAACTCAAACGGGCAACAAATGAACTGCATCATCTTTTCATGCGGGCCACTGAGCATGTCTTAAATGATAACCAGTTACTCCAGCATTTTCGCATTCCAGCGGCTCTCTGGCCGAAAATACGCAGTTCATGGAATAATCGAAAAAACTCGATGATCACCGGTCGGTTTGATTTCAGCGTCTCCGAAAACGGCCTCAAAGCATACGAATATAATGCAGATTCAGCGTCCTGTTACCTTGAAGCTGCTCGCTTGCAAGCACAATGGGCTGCGCATTATGGATGCACGATAGGGCGTAGTCCTGGTGAAAAACTTTATGGTTGTTTGGTTCGAGCATGGAAAGCACGAGGTATTCAAGATATCCTGCACATTATGCAGGATATAGATGATGAAGAAACCTATCATGCTCTTTTTATGAAGTCGACCATGGAAGGGGCAGAAATCACTGTAAAAATCCTACACGGACTGGCGGATGTTCATTGGCATGACGGCAAAATTGTTGATGCAGAAGGTATTCCAATAAAACGGGTATGGAAGACGTGGGCGTGGGAAACAGTCCTTGATCAAGTGAGAAAGGAGATGGAAGAGCACGATGTAGCTGATACCAGTTTTAATTCATCGGCATCACCTCGGCTTGTGGATGTTTTATTGCGACCCGAGGTTATGGTGCACGAACCTCTCTGGACGCTCATCCCAAGCAACAAGGCCATCTTACCCGTGATGTGGACGCTCTTTCCTGAGCACCCGTATCTGCTCAACTCGCAATTTGAACTGACCGATGATTTACGTAAAAGTGGCTTCGTGGAAAAACCTATTGTAGGCCGTGCCGGGGAAAATATCGTCATAACAGATACAAATGATATTATTGGCAAAACAGAGGGGCGTTTTGGCAGCCGGCAAAGGATTTTTCAGAGCTTATGCCGTCTGCCGCAAATAGATAAGATGAATGTTCAGGTATGTTCCTTTGCCGTTGCAGGCTCGTTTGCCGGAGCCTGTGTACGAGTTGATCCCTCTTTGGTAATACGGGGTGCAAGCGATGTTATGCCGCTGCGCATTATAGCAGATGATGCATATCGCCGACTTAAAGAGACACAAGAGGACCACCGGTAGGCAGTCCTCTTGTTAGCAGACTTAATCGACGAAGATTTTATGCAGCGAAGGCATTAAAGCGGCTTCGATCTCCTCAAGATACTCCTGCCAGTGTTCTCCAAAGCGGTAAAAGGCCATTGACGCCAGTTTCTTAGTGATAATAGCATTCCTGTAGGGCTGGAGCTGCTCGGCGTTCAGAATGGCCATAATATGCTTTTCTCCGAGCTTTTCACACAGCACTGAGGGGATATAGTGGACCATAACCTGCCAGACCAGTTTGCTGTCTGCAAGGATCTCGGCAAGACGGAGTTCCAACTGATCCTGTAGAGCAAAGATCTGCTCGCTGGTGGTCTCCGACAACTCAAAAAGCGGAACTGACGGATCGGCATCATAGAGACGTAAGAGCAAACCGGTTTCCATACAGGAATAGCGATCAACCAGCTGCAGAATATCCTTGGTCAAGGCCCATCGTGTTGCACTATCGTTAAGGAGCTTATCCTCGTAGTCTTCCTCTAAGAGAAAACCGGTGAGGACCTCGGCAATCGAGCTGCTGAAAACGCCGCCTTTATTGGCGGTAGTATCCTTGATCTGCTTGATGTTTGTCTGGGTAGCGATATACCGCCTGGCAGCATCGTCAAAGAAGACGTTTGCCCCCTCGACAATAAACTGCAGTTCACCAAAGAGCTCCAGGAACCGGCGGATATTCCCCTGGTTTATCGTATCCTTAAAACCGCCACAGGGGATAAAGGCCCGGATATTCGCCTCGCTGATGTATTTGCGGTGCGCCGGATTACTGAGAAAATTTCGGTGAAAAAGGGCCCCGTCTTCAACTATGGTCCCATCCGGCAGGGTGACATTGCTCGCCCCTAGCGGCACCATGAAACCGTTTTTGCTTAATTTTTCTACTGGAAACAGAAGAGAATTGGCCCTTGGCGAAGAGTTGCGCATAAAAGCCAGTTTCATCAGCTCCTTTTTATCGAGTCCTTGCGGATCAAAAAGAATCGAACCACCGTCAATGATCAGACAGATTTTGCCTTTATAACATTGAATCTGATTGGCACCGAGATCGCCGTCCGGACCACCGGTAATCATAAGATTCAGCTCTTCTTCCTTGGCGTTGTAATGCTCTATCAGCGTTCTGAACGATCCCATGATGGACGTTGTGGTCATTCCGGAAACGGCTATGCTTTGGCCAACCTCGGCAAAGATTTTTTCCATGTCATTGGTCAAGATAACCGAACGGCCATCTACCTGCAGTTCAACGCCTTCATTCCCCTGATCATAGAGGCCAAACGTCTCACCGCCCAGCAGCAGACCATAGGTATCATGCGGAATACCAAAACTTTTACCGGTAGTGATCGTCCGCCAGTACTGGTATCCCTTGTCCCGGGCGTGGTAGGCAACATCGTCCATGAGCGGCGCGGTACCTTCATCCGGCCCGAAAAAGACCATCTCCGGTTTGCCGTAATAGTCGACAACGGAGCTGTCCGGCAGCATCAGGTCCATAACTCCTTCGGTGTAGTCGTTCAGGGCTTCCTTTCTGTAGCTGGCATATTGCGGCAGGGGGACAACCACTCCTTTTGAGCCGCTTTCGCAGATATCTTTATGTTTTAATCGTTGCGCTTTGGGGCCGAGGGCGTAATTAAGAAGCACGGCATTGTCCAGCTCGCTGTCGTAGTTAGAGCGGGACACCCGGATCAGCCGCAGGCCGCCACGGGCAATATCCGCCGCCCGCAGATGGGTACCACAGGAATAATGACCGTTGACAAAAAAGACGCCAAAGACAAACCTGCTGAAGACCAGAGGGTCAAGAATACTGTTGTCGAAGCGAAAGGAAAACGATCGTTTTTCCGGCTTATAAAAATTGGTTTTCAGGGTGCAGGTTATAATTTTGAACATGAACTTGAAGATCTCGTAACCAAGCGGATAATCGATAAACCTGCCGGCAATGATTTTATCAAATTCCAGCCACTTTCGCTGCAGCTCCTCTTCGGAGATGCCTCTCGCTCCCTTGATCCGTTCGGGCGCAAAGCGCTGTTCAAAAAGCACATGGAGAAATTTGATAAGATCGGGATGGTGGGTCACCGTTTCCATAATGACCGGGGCTCCGTAGGTCGATTTATTCGAGCTCTGGATACGCTTGGCAAACGATTCGCGCTGGTCTTTACTGACCAGGCTATCGAGAATATCCCGGTCAGTGACATTTTCACTTTCTTTAAAAACGAACAGATGGGTAAAGTCGATGGCGTTGCCGGCAAAGAGCATTTCCTGGAAAGTAATCCGGTCGTCCAGATACAGCTCCTTGATGGAACTCACAGAAAAAGAAAGGTAGGAGCGAAGGTCGGTGACGACCCCTTCTTCTTGTTTTCTGGTGAGTTCACCGTTAACATAGAGAGTGCAGATAGATGAGGGAACCGATGCCTGTCCCAGGTAGGGTTCCCAGTAGGCACGCACCAGGGTCAAATCGTGGTCAGCAAGGATTTTGCGCAACACCGGAATTTGCGGTGACTCAAAATCGGAGTTGAACATCAACCTGGTCTCGCCTGTCTCCGGCAGATTGAACACGGCAATAAGAGGAATAATCGATTCTTCGCACTCTTTTAAGACTTTTTCATACCTTCTTCTGGTAGGCTCCGGAGTTGCCGAATAATCCCCGGCCAGAACAAACAGAAATCGGGAGTCTTTAAAGGTTTCCCTTGTATAATCATTAACGGTTTCTGGTCGGATAATGTAGGTATAATAGTTGCTGTCCGGGCTGTAATAATACTCCCGGCGGTGGCCGGTTATCAACCCCTCAAGCACCGCTTCCATACTGTCGCGAGTCTCTTCTGTCGCAATCCTTACCCTTTGGGCAACACTCGATTGGGTAGCATCAAAATCGATCTGTGCAACGCGACCGTAAAGCATCACTTTGCCATCAATCACTTTAATAGAAGTGGCGATGGACTCAAGCAGATGCGCAAGAGCAGCTTTACGGATATGTTCAAAGAAATAGCGTGGAAGCCCGATATCCTCAAGAAGAATCCCAGCGGCCATATTGATGCAGTTTGCGGTGAGCAACCCCTCCGAAGAAAGATCGATAACGGCCTCGTACAGAACCCGTGGATCAAGGCCGACACTCTCGGCTTTGGCAATAATATCTTCGCCTCTGGTAATCGAAGAATAGCTGTTTGGAAAAGTATCCATATTGTCTCCTGTCTTCCCTCTGCCCTGTCTGCCTAAAAGCTTTTCAATAAAAACACCCAGCCGGCAGAAACTGCCGACAGGGAGCCATCAAACCACCAGTAAATATTGAACTTCGTAACAACTTAATGTTTGTGATGGTTAAGTAATTACCAGCTGTACTGGGCGCCCAACACCAGGCCAAGATCAAAAGCCCGATTATTTAAATTAACAAAATCCTTGGGGACACGTTTGGCGACGGTCGCCATAACTGACTTCGGCTTGAGCACCTCGGTAATGCCGATGAGGGCCCCGAGCACACAGATGTTAAAGACCACAGGCTTGCCGATTTTTTCCATAACCTGGTCATACATCGGCAGTTCGACCTGCTTGGCATCTATCTTCCGGACTACCTGCACATAACGGCTGTCAGTCAGCAGAATACCGCCGGGCCTGATGATCGAGGAATAACTGTTGTAGGCATCCTGGGTCAAACAGACCAGGATATTGGGCTGCTCGACTTCCGGGTAATCGATCTCGCTCTCGGAGAGGATGATATCGCTTCGGGTCGAGCCGCCTCGTGCCGCCGCCCCATAGCTCTGGGACTGGGTGGCATTCATTCCCTCATGCATAACCGCTGCTTCAGCCAGGATAATGGCCGCAGTTATCACCCCCTGCCCACCGGAGCCCGAGAATACCAGTCGTACTTTGTTCATTATAGCTTCTCCCTTGTTGCATAGGCGATTATCTTGTCATACTCCGTACAGTATTCCGGCCGATCTTTGTCGACAAAGATCCCGCGGGGGACGAGGTTGGGGTTCTCTTCCAGGGCTTTGGAACCGAGTTTCGCCGTATTGGTCTTATGCAGTTCCAGCATGCTGACCGCATCGCCTTCCTTGTTCTTCCGGCCGTAATGGGTGGGGCACTGCGACAAGATCTCCACCACGGAAAACCCCTTATGCAGGATAGCCTTTTTCAACAGTTCCGTACTCTCCTTGGCATGATAGGCGGTGGAACGGGCAACAAAAGTGGCCCCGGCCGCCTTGGCCAGCTCAACCACATCGAAACTGCTGTCGATGGTCAGATAGGGCGCCGTAGTAGCCTTTACGCCTGGCCCGGAAAGGGGCGAGAACTGGCCGCCGGTCATACCGTAGATCCGGTTATTCATGACGATGGCGGTCATGTCGATATTGCGCCGCGCCGCATGGATGAAGTGATTACCACCAATGGCCAGGGCGTCGCCGTCGCCCATCGGTACCAGTACCGTCAAATTCGGCCGGCTAAGCTTCACCCCGGTGGCAAAGGCCAGTGCCCGGCCGTGCAGGGTATGCAGGGAGTGAAAATCGACATAACCGGAGATCCTCGCCGAACAACCGATCCCCGAGGTCATGACGATCTCGTTTTTATTCAACTGCAGCTCTTCAACCGCGCGGATGAGCGAGTTGAGGATGGTGCCGTGACCGCAGCCGGGACACCACATATGCGGGAAAAACCGCTCGCGTAAATAGTCGTTAACTGCCATATTATACTCCCCTCCCCTGGATAACCCGGAGGAGTTTTTTGATATCTGCCGGGGTGATAAGATGCCCATCAATCCGGTTGGCGAGAAACACCCTGTTTGGTTTACGTACAGCAGCTTTAACCTGGGCCATGACCTGCCCCATATTCATCTCGACGACGAGAACAGCCTTGGCATGTTCGCATTTTTCCCGGACCAGTTCGGTTGGGAAAGGCCAGATGGACTGGAGCTCCAGAACACCGAGCTTTTCACCTTTGGCCCGCCTGTCCTTGGCCAGATGGATAGCCGATCTAGCCGAGGAGCCGTAGGAAACCAGCACATAATCCGCATCTTCCATAAAGTGCTCTTTATAACGGGTAATGGCGTGGACGTTGTTTTCAATTTTGTCCACCAGGTGCCTGAGCAGCTCGTTGACCACCCTCGGGTTGTTGGAGGGAAAGCCCCACATATCGTGGAACAGTCCGGTCACATTGTAGCGGTGTTCCCCACCGAAATCCGACATTGGCAACCGCCCGTCTTCCCGCGGCAGATAGGGATGATAATCGACCCCTTTGCCAAGCGAGGTGCGTAGCCGATCGACAATCTCCAGTTCCCCCTCTTCAGGGATGACCAGCTTCTCCCGCATATGGCCGACTGCTTCGTCAAAAAGCAAAATAACAGGTGTACGGTAGGTCTCAGCCATATTAAAGGCATCGACTGTCATAGCAAACACATCCTGATGGTTCGAGGCGGTAAGTGCAATAATAGAATGGTCCCCATGGGTGCCCCACCGTGCCTGGTTGATATCGCCCTGACTGACATGCGTTGGATTACCTGTTGATGGGCCACCTCGCTGGACATTGGCAATAACACAGGGAATTTCCGTCATACAGGCATAGCCGATAGCCTCCTGCTTTAAGGAAAAACCAGGACCGCTGGTCGCTGTCATCACCTTCTTGCCGGTAAGTGAGGCGCCGATGATGGCACACATGGAGGCAATCTCATCTTCCATCTGGATGAATTTGCCGCCTTTTTCCGGCAGTCGTGCTGACAGCAGTTCGGCTATCTCCGTTGACGGGGTAATCGGATAGCCGGCAAAAAAATCAACACCGGCATAGATCGCCCCTTCGACACAGGCTTCATTACCTTGTACAAATCGGATATTTTTACTCATCTCTTTCACCTTCCTCTGTCACCACCTCGATTGCCAGGTCCGGACAGCGCAGTTCGCACATCTTGCAACAGATGCAGTCTTCCGGCCGGACAACGATGCATTTATCCGTTTTATCCAGCTCCAGCACCTTCGTCGGACAGAAACTGACACAGATACCGCACCCTTTGCACCAATCCCGGTTGATTACTATTTCCTTTAGTTTCTTCTTGGCCATTACGCCCTCTTGAATGTTGATCTTCAATAAGCGATCAACTTTTTACTGTTTGCGGCGACCTCATACCGAGATCGTCGTCTCTTTGCTCGTCACTACAAGGCTTTGCCTGCCACTACTCTTCTTCCATGAAAGGATACCTAAAATCGGCAGCAGGTACAAATGTTTCTTTGATAGTACGCGTGGAAACCCAACGCATAAGGTTCGCCTGTGAGCCAGCTTTATCATTGGTTCCCGAGGCCCGTCCCCCTCCAAAAGGCTGCTGGCCGACGACCGCGCCGGTTGGCTTATCGTTGATATAAAAATTGCCCGCAGCGTGTTCAAGCCTTGTTGTAGCAATGCTTACCGCCGCTCTGTCTTTTCCGAAGATAGCGCCGGTAAGAGCGTAAATCGAAGATGTATTACAGAGTTCCAGGGTCTCGGTATATTTTTCGTCTTCATAGACATAGATGGTAAGGACCGGTCCGAAAATTTCCTCAACCATGGTCTTAAAGTGCGGATCAGTGGCCAGAATGACGGTTGGCTCAATGAAATAACCGACGCTGTCATCACAGTTTCCGCCTATGATAATCTCACCACCGGCATTGTTTCTGGCGTAATCGATAGAGCCGGAAATCGAAGTAAAGGCTGCTTTATCGATTACCGCCCCACTAAAATTGCGAAAATCGGTTGGTGGTCCCATTTTGATCTTGCCGATCTGCGACTTCAATCCAGTCTCTACTTCAGGCCAGAGAGAACGGGGAATATAGGCGCGGCTGGCGGCAGAACACTTCTGGCCCTGGTACTCGAAGGACCCTCTGACCAGCGCGGTCACCAGTGATGGTATGTCCGCACTGCTATGGGCAAAAATAAAATCCTTGCCCCCCGTTTCGCCGACTATTCTCGGATAGGCTTTATATTTACCGATGTTTGTCCCAATGGTCTGCCACATCTGCTGGAATACCCGGGTCGAACCGGTAAAATGAATCCCGGCCAGATTCGGATCAGCCAGACAGATGTCACCGACACTGGCACCTGAGCCAGGCACAAAGTTAATAACCCCCGGCGGCAAGCCCGCTTCTTCAAGGATCTGCATGATCAAATACGGGGTATAGACCAGAGACGATGCGGGCTTCCAGACCACCGTATTCCCCATGATGGCCGGAGCAGTTGCCAGGTTACCGGCAATAGCGGTAAAATTAAAAGGCGTCACGGCAAAGACAAAACCCTCCAACGGCCGATGCTGCACAAAATTCCACACCCCTGGGGAGGATTCCGGTTGTTTCTGATAGACTTCCTGGGCATAGCGCACATTATAACGCAGGAAATCGATCAATTCACAAGCGGCATCAATTTCTGCCTGGAAGACCGTTTTTCCTCCAGCGAGCATCGCCCCGCTGTTGATCAGGGCCCGATATTTTACCGCCAGAAGCTCGGCGACTTTAAGGAAGATGGCACAGCGTTCTTCCCAGCGAAAAGACTGCCACATCGGCTGAGCTGCTACCGCTGCATCGATTGCCTGCTGCACCTCGGCAGGACCTGCTTTATGATACGTGGCCAGTACATGCTGATGATCATGGGGCATAACGACCTTGCCAAGATTACCGGTCTTAACCTCTTTTCCCCCGATAATAAGAGGAATTTCCAGCTGCCTGGCAGACATCTCAGCCAGTGCCTTCTTAATAGCCGCTTTTTCCGGACTCCCTGGTGCATAGTTGAGAATGGGTTCATTTACCGGTTTCGGGGTACTGATGACTGCATTATTCATAAGGTTCATAATCAAGCTCCGTTTTTGAGTAACGTAGTGCCTTTCTGAATATTTTCTTGTTTTTACTTAAAATATTCCTTCTTAAGGTACTTCTTCGACTTATTTCTTCTTTAGTAAGGTTAGCCCTTATTAAATAGGGCTTTAATAATCACTCCAGCCATCTTTGGGTTCTCTTTCAACCTTCTGGTGCTGTAGCCGAACCACTGTTTACCAAATGGCACGTAGACCCGCATACGGTGCCCCTTGTCGAGGATCGATTTCCTTAAGCCCGGGGTTACGCCGTAGAGCATCTGGAATTCATATTTATCTTTGGCAACTTTATATTTTTCAATAAGTTTATACGCACCTTCAACGACCGGCTGATCGTGGGTGGCAATAGCGGGATACATCCCTTCCTGTAGCATACATTCAACATCATCCAGGAAATGACTATTGACTTCGTGGTATTTTTTATAGGCGATCTTTTCCGGTTCAATATAGATTCCTTTGCAGACCCTTAAATTGACAGGGTGCTCCGGACTATTGAGATCCTTAAAACTTTCGATATCCCGGCGGGTCCTTTTCAAATAAGCTTGGACGACCAGACCGACATTGGCGGGAAATTCCTGTTTAAGTTTTCTGAAAAGGTCGATCTCCATGTCGGTACAGGGAGAATCTTCCATATCAATCCTGACAAAATTATTATACGATGCGGCCTTGGCAACAACCTCTCGAATGTGCTGGTAGGCGACGTCTTTATCCAGAAGCAGGCCGAAGAATGTCGGTTTAAGCGAATAATTTCCATCCACCCCGGCTTTTTCTGCGGCTTCGATGACCTGCAGATACTCTTCTGTATTGGCTTTAGCTTCAGCAAGAGTGGTAATGAATTCACCCAGGACGTCGATGGTGGTCTGGATACCTTCTGCATTCAATTTCTTCGCGTTGACAATCGCTTGCTCCAGCGTCTCTCCAGCGATGTACTGTTTAGAAACCATCCACACTAATTTTTTCGGCATGTGTGGAAGAAGACCGGCAATCATTTTATTAAACATAACTATCCTAGATGAGAATAAAATTAATTTGTAATCCCGCCACAAGATAAAGTAACAGTGGTATTGCCACAAGAAATTGTATACAATATGTGCACACAAAATATTTTTACGATATTCAGCATAGATATGTCAACTATTTTTGTGTAGATTAAAGAAATAGTTACTTTTGCTTCTTTTTCTAAAAAATGGAGCCGAATCGGACAGAAATGGAAAAGATAGAGAAAATAAAATCTGAGGATTCTGTTTACGGGAAACTGAAAGCAGCCATACGCAAAAAATATATCAGGCAGGGCAGCCAGCTGGTCGAAGTTGCCCTGGCCCAGCAATTAGGTGTCAGCCGTACTCCGGTGCGAAGTGCCATCAAGCGCCTGGAATCAGAAGGACTGGTAAAAAGTATTCCGCATCGGGGAGCCTTTGTTATCACCCCGACCCAGAGGGAGATCCAAGAAACCTTTCTGGTCCGTGCCCAGTTGGAAATGATGGCGATCCGACTCACAGTACCCTCCGTCACCGCCGAGCAGATCGAGGAACTTCGCGAGCTCATTCGACTGGAGCTCAAGGTTTTCGATAAAAACAACCTGGATGAATACTCTGCGGTCAACGACGCTTTACACCTGAAATTTGCCGAATTTTCCGGAAACCGTGTCCTCTATTCTTCTATTCACGAGCTTCTCGACCGAACCCGGATCTTCCTCATTCTCTATGATCCTTTCTACAAGATCGAATATTGTCCCACAAAAGAACACGAGAACATTGTTGATGCCATCGCCAACCACGATGCAGAAAAAGCCTGTCAGGCGTTACAGGTGCATATCAACAGCTCCATCAACGGACTGCAATCAGCCGGGCAGCTGCCTGATGACTATCTGTCTCTTTAGTACCTTATGAAATCCTTCCTTGGCTTTTTACAAGGGAGGATTTAGGTGAAGGTACTTATCCCGCGCTGTTCAGCGGGATGAAACCGCAAGCATCTCCCCCGCTTTCAGTTTAAATTTACCGGAGTTATGTAGCGCGATTAGTTATTTTGTCTCTTCTTTATCCTTTTTCTTTGAATCTGGTTCCTTTTCTTCCTTACCAAACGACCATTTTGTGACCATTTGTTGATATCTCTCCGGGGTGTCAACATCACAAAATTCATCTCCAGCTGCAAAAGCTACAGGGCAGACTCGTCCTGGCTCCTTGATAATCAGCTGCCGTCCACCCAAGTCACCTTGTAGTTCGGCAAATTCACGACGGCAGACGGCAGGAAAAATCACTGGGTTTGCTGGTCGACCAGCCACCTCCGGAACAATGATTTTTTTGGGGTTTTGTCGGCAAAACACCTCGACCAGAGTCTGGATAGTTTCACTGGTCAAAAGCGGCTGATCGGCCACAGCAAACATAATACCGTCTGCTGCGGTGCTCATCGACAATCCCAGCTGGATAGAGTGGCTTTTTCCGGCTTCGGGATCCTTATTATGGCACAAAATTACCGGATAATTGCCGGCAATTACCGCAACCTGCCGATCGCTGTACACAAAAATAACTCTTTGAAAAAGTGCATAAGGAAAGTTGGACAAAAACTGACCAACAACTGTCGATCTTCCAAGCGGCAGGAGCAATTTATTACAGCCCATCCGCTTAGACAGGCCGGATGCCATAATGATCGTATCGAGCCTACACATAGACCGTTCCCCGGTGCACACTGCCGGCGACAATTTTCAGATTGGGCAGCAATGCCCGCAACTGATCAACATGGCAGCGATCCATTGCTGACTCTACCTTGTTAATAAACAGGATTTTCTCGCCCCGGGACCTGGAAAACAAACCCTTATGGTGGACAACCAGGTGGTAAAGATGGTCAACGGTGACCGGTTCGCCGACTTTTCCGCCGGTCAGCTCGGAAAAAATTTCCAGACGATGAACCAGGGAGGCACAGATGATCCTGCCGATAGTCTCTATATCGATAATACCGATGGTCCTGGTGGTAAACTCGGGGATAACCGGTTCAGTGGCGTTCCAGCCTTTGAGTGGTTTTTGGGCAGCACCATCAGCTTCAATGAGTAGCAGATCAAAAAGTTGTCGCTGCACCGCAAGCAGGTCCGTCTCCGCCCCCCTCATTTTACCGGCAACAGGGTCTGGCCGGCCGCCGACAGAGATACCGGGCACAGGCACCGAACCTGCAGCAAACAGTTCCCCACTCAGATCAAGGGCATCGTACCGGTCGGTATCCGGGATAAATATTTTCGTAGTGGTGGTTACCAGGACCTTCAGCCCCAGCTCTTTGGCTTCTTGTGCCAGATGCAACATGAGCGAGGTCTTCCCGCCGGCCCCAATACAACAAACCACATCTCCCTGCTCAATACCGAGAGCCTGAAAAAAAGAGCTCTTTTGCATATATTTATGGACTCGCAAAAACCTTAAACATCAGATGGTAAAGTAAAAAGCTTCATGTCTTCACCGGCAATCAGACCAGCTCGGCCATGATCTGATTGGCAAGCGGCCAGCCCTTTTGCGTGATGCGGAGGTGGGTTGCAGTGAACTCCACAAAGCCCGGATCAAGCAACTTTTGCAGAAGTACACCATAATACTCACTCAGATCCATGCCATATCGTTCATGTAAAGTGCTGCGCGAAACTCCCTCTACCATGCGCAGCCCCATGATCACCGTCTCGCGAAAAGAATCCTCGCGGGAAAGACATTCTTTTTCTACCACAACTGATCCCTGCCGGTTTATCCGACGGATATACGCACCTGGATCGGCAATCCGCCGCTCCCGCACTCCGAGCCGGCAGCTTACTGCTGCAGCTCCGGCAGCCAGGTAGTCGTTATTCAACCAATAATTGACATTATGCCGGCACTGGTACCCTTCCGCTGCATAATTTGAGGTCTCATAGAGACGAAGTCCGGCAGAACTGCACAGTTCCGTTGTGATGTCATCCATCGCCAGTATGTCATCTTCTACCGGAAGGCTGATGGTGTGGTTTTGCATAAAAACGTCAAACTGGGTGTCAGGCTCAATCGTCAATTGATATAAAGAGAGATGTTTTGGATCAAAGGAAAGCGCTTGTGCCAGGGAATTTCGCCAGGAGCCCGGGGTCTGACCGGGCAACCCGTACATCAGGTCCATACTTCTATTGATAAAACCGGCAACTCCTGCGGCCTCGATCGCCGAGCAGGCCTCCTGCCCGTTATGGATTCGTCCGATCAGGGCAAGTTCCCGGTCATCAAACGATTGCACGCCAAGAGAGAGCCTGTTTACTCCGGCACCAAGAAGTGATTCGAAATATCTTCTATCTACCGTGCCGGGATTGGCCTCCACACTGATTTCCGCACCGGGTACGGCGCCAAAAAGCTCAAGCGAGGAGCTGATCACCCTTTGCAACAATTCAACCGGCAAACAGGTGGGTGTTCCCCCTCCGATAAACATGGTGTCCAGGCCCTGGGTTGCTGTTGCTCTATGCTGTTCAGCAAGATGGGTCAATTCCATGATCAGAGCGTCAACATAGGGACCATACAGCTCCTGAGCTCCAGCACAGGAACTAAAAGAACAATAGTGGCACTTGCTGCGGCAAAACGGAATATGTAGATACAGTGCAGTCATTACCGGCCAAAAGTATCCATTGCGGTCTGGCACTCCACTCTGACCGAGTCCATCAATCCGTTGTCGGCAAAACTATACGATCCATCGCCGATAATCAGATGATCCAGCAATTGCAACTGCATATACCGGCAGAGCAGAGCAAGGGTTTTGGTCAGTTTGATATCCTGGGTCGAAGGCTGCAGACTGCCGGAAGGATGATTGTGGGCGATGATCAAGGCTGCAGCATGAAATTCGAGTGCTCTTTTGATAATCTCCCTGGGGTAGACAGTATTGACATTGAGGGTGCCTTCAGCGACGATCTCCGAATCGATTATGGCATGTGAGGAATCGAGAAAGATGACGGTGAAAACTTCTTTTTTCAGGCCGCGCATTGAATGAATCAGATAGTCGGCCACTTCCCGGGAGGAATGGAGAAAGCGCTTGCCATGCAGTCGCTCTTTGAGATAATAGCTAGCCACCGCATGGATAAAATGAATGGCAAAGCCGTTCTTTGGCCCGATCCCTTTGACCTCTTGAAGTGAGGCAATCGGTGCTTCAATAACCTTGGCAAACGAACCGTATTTGTGCAGCAGCAGGCGGGCCGGTTCTTTGCAATCAGTTCGCGGGGTACCGAAAGATAACAGCAGCTCCAGAATCTCCGCATCAGTGAAACCGTCAAGACCTCTGACCAGAAATCGATCACGTAATCGAGCCCGATGGCCCTCCCCTTTTTTCTGCCAGATTTCTTTGTCCACCGTACCAGCCTATTTTAGCCGCCAAGCTCTTTGGAAAAAAGTTCATTAGCCAGTTGCGGATTGGCCTGCCCTTTGGTTTTCTGCATCAGCTGGCCGACAAAAAAGCCCATTAATTTGGTCTTTCCGGCGCGATACTCTTCTGCCTGAGCCGGGTTGGCGGCGACAATCTCTTTGACCAGCGTCAGGAGTTCTCCCACATCAGACACCTGGCCCAGATTTTTCTCTTTGACAATTGTTGCCGGATCTTTTCCGCTCACCATCATATCAAGGAAAACGGTCTTGGCAATTTTACCGCTGATGGTGTTTTTCTCCACCATCGTTAGCAGAGCTGCCAGCTGCGGCGGACTCACCTTGCAGGAAGAGATGTCTTCCCCTTTCAGCTCCCGCATCAGCTCCGTCATGATCCAGTTGGAGGCTTTTTTAGCCAGTGCCCCACCTTTGACCGTTTCTTCAAAATATTCGGCTACTTCGCGATCAGCTGTCAAGAGTACGGCATCGTACTCCGGCAGGTCGTACTGTTCAATAAATCGGGCTTTTCGCTGATCGGGGAGTTCCGGCAGCAAGCGACGCACTTCTTCAATCCATTCCTCGCTGATCTCAATAGGCACCAGATCCGGGCAGGGAAAGTAGCGGTAATCATGGGCATCTTCTTTACTCCGCATCGATTCCGAGCAATTTTTATCGGGATTCCAAAGCAGAGTCTCCTGGGTGATGCTGCCGCCCTCAAGAAGAATATCCCTCTGCCGGCGAACCTCAAATTCCAGGGCACTCTGGACATTTCGAAACGAGTTCATGTTCTTTAGTTCGGTCCGGGTACCCAACTCCTCCTGACCAACAGGGCGAAGAGAGATATTGGCATCGCAGCGAAAGCTCCCCTCCTGCATATTGCCGTCACAGATATCAAGATAGCGAAGAATAGCGTGGATTTTCTTCAGATATGCAGCCGCTTCGCCAGGACTTCGAATATCCGGTTCCGAAACGATTTCCAGGAGCGGGGTGCCGGTCCGGTTCAGATCGACATAGGAGACCGGTTCGACCTCGTCGTGAATCAGTTTGCCCGCATCCTCTTCCATATGGGCACGGGTAATGCCGATAGTTCTTTTCTGCCCATCCACCTCTATTTCGATCTCGCCGCAGCCAATTATCGGCAGATCAAACTGTGACGTCTGATAGCCTTTGGGCAGGTCCGGATAAAAATAATTTTTCCGGGCAAACTGGCTGAAACGGTTAATTTTTGCATTGGTGGCCAGCCCGAATTTTATGGCAAACTCAACAACCTTTTTATTGAGCACCGGCAAAACCCCGGGCATGCCCAGGCAGATTGGACAGGTGTTGCTGTTCGGCGGTGCACCAAATTTGGTGGAACACCCGCAAAAAATCTTCGTTGCTGTTTTTAGCTGGGCATGAATTTCCAGCCCGATTACTGTTTCAAAATCCATGGCGTCCCTGAATGCTCATTTTACGTTTATGATGGTGTCGTAAAAATTCTTCTTTTGAGGTTTTTACAAAAGTATCATTTATGGTTGTTCCACATCGACAACGGTTGATTTTTCTACCCAGGACCGGATTTTCTCCAACTCATTACGCCACTCCGCACCCAGGCGCACATCGAGAAACATTTTGAACAGCCCGTTGACCAACTTGATGAGCTCTTCAAAAAGATAGATACGTTCCAGGGTCATCCCTTCAATTTCTTCCGGGTTATCACTTTTATCCTGTTCAGTCGTTTCAGTTTTGGGCAGGCGCACAGCTCTAAATTCCATCAGAGCAGCCGCCAGGGTAAAGCTGTACTCGTAGTCGTTATGACCAAGGACTATCCGGGCCTGTTCAAGTTTTTTGCCCATCCGCAGGCCGGTTCGAGCCTCCTGCAGTTCAGCCTGCAGGCCGGTACAGACAATTTTTTCGGTCGACTCCCCTTCCCCGGATTCAAGCAGCATGTGTTTTTCAAAGACGACCGTTATGTCCCCTACACCCGGAAGCTCAACACTGCCGCCGCGTTCTTCACTTTTATACCAGAGCCAGGTCAGAAACTCCTGCCCCAGAAATCGTTTTTCAACAATCAGATCAACTAAATCCATCACGCTTTTATCACCTATTTAATAACTGGATTGCTAAAGTAAAAAACTTCATATTCGAGGCGTACGATATTTCTCTCATTACAGCGTACGAGAGTACCTCGTCTTGAGAGAAATATCGTACCCAAAGGACACTTCCTACGGGCACAACCAAGCAGATGAAGATTTCTATGCCCTTTGGGTAATTTTTATTGAGCCATCAGACGAAGATCTCGGGAGTTATCCTCTCTAACACAGCCAATTGTTCTTCATCGATCAGATGCTCTGCTGTTGTGTAGGGAATCTGTTGCCGAATAAGCAGGCCAAAACTCTCTTTAAAGAAATCTTCCAGGATGGCATGCACTTTTTTGTTCGTTGAAAAAAAGAGCAGGGTCATATCGCTAAGACTCCAGCAGAGTTCAAAAATTGACGGTATCGGTATCGCTTTACGCATAAGATCGACACTGACTCGTTCTTTCACTTCAACTTTCATGGACCTGCTCAACTTCGGCAGCTGCCGTTCCAGGCGTATCCTCTCCTCTTCTTTCTGAATGACCTTTTTTAGTATCGCCGGAGAGACCTTCCTCTCATCAATACGCATGGTCAGGGTGATATAATCCCCGGCAGCGTAGGAGGCATACTTAAACTCTGAATCAAACATATTCAAGATAGAAACCCAGCCTATCGAGTATTCATCATAAGTGTCATCGATATCCTGGAAGGAAAAGGCGACGATCCTCTCGGCAATAAAATCCAAGGTGTTTTCCGGCAACTCGCCCAGCACGGAAAACCGTACAAAACTTGCCGAACCCTTCAATAAACCCATATCAAACCGCTTGGTAGAGATTGGTGTAATTATATAAAACAACAGACAGCTAAAAGCCTGCTGCGATAATTCTGCTTGTTAAAGCAAACCCAAACCAACTGGCTGTGCATCAGCCGCTGGTTGAAATCAAATACTGCTCTCTCATATAGCATTCCCTGCTCAGGGTCTCAACTTTTTTATACTGTTGTGCCTGGGCAATCAAGATAAACTGACACTTGATGAAGTGGAATACCAATGAAAAAAGAAAGAAGTACAACAAAAAACTTATTGACACATTATTACTGACCATGTATAAAGACTTCCTCCATGGGTCGTTAACTCAGCTGGTAGAGTATCTGACTTTTAATCAGAGAGTCGCGCGTTCGAATCGCGCACGACCCACCAAGGAATTTTGTCCCCATCGTCTAGTCAGGTCCAGGACATCGGCCTTTCACGCCGACAACACCGGTTCAAATCCGGTTGGGGACGCCATATGAAACAGGCCTTTATCGAGAAATCGTTAAAGGCCTGTTTTGTTTTTATCGTCCTGCTACGCCCTCTTCTACAAAAGAACTATCCACCGCACAATTATATTGCCGACGGGAAATGGAGGAGTGAACACTCCTGTACCACCGATAGCAATTCTACCCATAACTTTCCCTGCTGTTCTATTGAAAGCTTGAACAAGCTGACGACGCCATCAGGCAGGAAGAGAGCAGAATACCTTATAAACTACGCAGCTTCTGCTCCAGAACATTTTGGGCAACAGCCCCCGCAATCTGGTCGATGAGGCTGCCATTTTTAAAAAACATAAAGGTTGGAACTCCCCGGATATTAAAAAATGCGGCAATCTGCTGGTTTTTGCTGGTATCGACCTTGGCGATGATAAACCTCTGGGTATGTTCCCTGGCCATGGCATCGACTATCGGCAGCATTGTCCGGCAGGGACCACAGGTTGGCGAAAAAAAATCGACCATAACCGGTATGGGGGCCTGTTTGATAAAGTCATGGAAGTCATGGTCACCAAGTTCAACCGGCACGCCTTGCCCGGTCATATTGAGCGGGGCCTGGCAATGACCACATTTTGGCTGCAGAAATTGTTTACTTGCCGGAATTCTATTCTTCTTGCCGCATGATGAGCAGGCAACAATGAGATTATTCACGGAAATTGCCTCCTGATTTTAATTGCTGGTTTTTATAAATTCATTTTTGTAACTTCTGATGTCTCGCGTGATAGTTGAGAATATAAGCTGGCAGCGGGATCAGGGCAAGGTGGGCTCTGTAATCATGCACCAGTGTTCTATGCGATCAAAGGCCTCATTAATCACCGACAATTCGCCGCCAAACGAAAGGCGTAAATGTCCCTCACCGCCCTGACCAAAAGCAGCGCCGGGGATGGTGATGACCTTTGCCTCCTCCAGCAAACGGGTGGCCACCTCCTGGGAAGAGGCTGCCTGGAAAAGATATTTGGCCATGACGTAAAAAGCACCTTTGGGTGGCACATAAGAAAAATACTTCTGCAGCTTATCGAGCCGGGCGCAGCAAAGAGCCCTTCGTTTGCTCAGCTCATCGCGCATTACCACTACACATTGCTGCTCCCCGTCAAGGGCGGCAAGGGCGGCAAACTGCGATGGAGTCGGGGCACAGATGGCTGTCGCGTCATGGACTTTCATGATTTGTTCCATCCACATCCCTGTCGCAGCGACCCAACCGACCCGCCAGCCGGTGAGGGCATATTTTTTGGAAAGTGATGCGATAGAAATTACATTATTGCGAAATACATCAATACTGAGCGGGTTGAGCGGCATCACACCGCCATAGACCATATAGTCATAAGCCTCATCGGTTATGACCACAAAATTATGGGTAAGCGCCAGCTTGCAGAGGGCTATGGTCTCAGCATCCGAAAAGACTGTCCCGGTCGGATTTCCGGGATTGCAGAGCATTATGGCCCTGGTTTTGGCGGTAACCGCCTTACTGATTGCCGCCAGATCCAGGCCCCAGGTACTGGTCAACGGCACGAATACCGGAATGCCCCCGGCGAGTTGAACCTGTTCAATATACGAGGCATAGGTCGGGGAAGGCAAAATAACCTCATCTCCCTCGTCGACTACCGTCATGACCGTGGCCAGCAGCGCCTCCATGCCGCCGACAGTGACGCAGATTTCACTTTCCGGGTCAAGGTGCACATTTTTTTCATCGAGCATATACTGGGCAATCCGTCCTCTCAGAGCGGGCATTCCGGTCTGCAACGAATATTTGCCGCTGCCGGGGTCTTCTCGTAAAGCCCTGATAACCGCCTCGACAATATGCGGCGGCGTGGCAAAGGAAGGGACTCCCTGGCCGAGTGAAACACAGCCGCCAATTCCTGCGGCGAGAAGCGCCATCTGCTTGGTGGCTGACGGAGAAATGTTGCGCACTCTTCTGCTGAGACGTGTCGCAGAGTTATTGTGCCGAGAATGTGTCATAGGATCCATGGCCCTGCCTTAACCTTCTGGAAATATTTTCCCGGGGTTTAACACCAGGTTGGGATCGAACAGCTTTTTGATGTTTCTCTGCAGCTCGATACTGTGTTCTGACAACTCCATCGACAGATACGGCGCCTTGGCCAGACCAATACCATGTTCGCCTGAAATGGTCCCCTGCAGCCGCAAAGTCAGTTCAAGCAAGGCCCTGGTACCTTCGTGGGCTAAATCCTGCCTGTCAAGGCTCTGGGTGGTTATATTAAGGTGGATGTTGCCGTCCCCCGCATGACCAAAGGCAAAGACCTCAATGCCGTACTTCTCTTCATAAAAAGGCAGCGCATCAACCAGTTCGGCAATAGCGGTAAGAGGGACCACGATATCTTCCGGAATGTACAGCTTTGCATAGTCATGAATGCGCAGGCTCACCTGACGACGAACCGCCCAGATCTTTTCCCGTTCCTTGGTACTATTGGCTTTTATCAGATCAATAGCTGCCTGTGCCCGGGCAATTGAGCAAATTGCCTCCATTTCTGCCTCCACCTGGCTCTCTGGTCCATCGACCTCAATGATTAAGATGGAAGATTTGCCGGCAGGCAGAGAAAAAGGCAGCAATTCTCCGATAAGAGCCAGACACCGATGGTCAAGAAATTCTATGGCACTGGGCAGATATCCCTGAATCATAACAGCCGTAACACAGTTCATGGCGGAGACCATATCCCGGAAAACACACATCATCCCCCTGGTAGCAGCAGGCTTGGCGAGCAGCTTTAAGGTCAGCGAGGTGATTATTCCAAGAGTGCCTTCACTGCCGACCAGCAGATTCGTCAGATCATAGCCCACAACGCCCTTTCTCGTTTGTACCCCGGTGGTGATCAGCTGCCCGCTGGGCAAAACTGCATCCAGGCCAAGAATATAATCACGGGTGGTACCGTATTTGACACAGGCCGGGCCTCCGGCGTCGGTTGCCGCATTGCCACCGATCGTGCTTAGATCCATACCGGCCGGATCAGGCGGGTAAAACATGCCTGCTGCATCTGCGGCCTCGCGTACCTGCTGGCTGATAACCCCCGGCTCAACCTTCATGATAAAATTTTTACCGTCAATCGCCGTAATTCGGTTGAGTCCTCCGGTAAGCAGCACTACTCCACCAAGAGAAGGCAGGCAGGCACCGGCAAGTCCCGACCCTCCGCCGCGCGGGGTGACAGCAAAACGGTAAATATTGGCCAGTTCCAGCAAGGCCTGGATATCACCGACGCTTTTGGCACGGACAACCAGCTCGGGGGTGTAGGTCAGGGTGGAAGCATCGCCGGCACATTGAGCAAGTTCTTCAGGGCTGTCGAGAATCAACGCTGGAGCGATTCTTTGCTGAATGGCAGCTTTAATCGTGTCGGTAACAGGAGAATATTGAACCATGGCGGATAAGATAAAAGATGAGAACAGGATCTTAATTCTGACCAAAGCCTGGAATAAAAAGACGCTGTTCAATTTTTTTAAGAATGATAATAGCGAGAGAAACTAACCCGAGGTAATACAGGCCGATAATGCCGAAAACCTCAGTAAAACGAAAGTACTCGGTGGCAATGGTTTTACCCTCTCCGGTCAGTTCGATACAGGTGACGATGAATGCTAGAGAGGAATACTTGATCAAATAGATGATCTCGTTGCCGCAGCCATGAATTGCCCGGCGCACCGCCTGGGGGAGAATGATCCAGACAATGGTCTGGAAAGTGGTAAAGCCCAAGGCCTGCCCCCCGAGGTATTGACCGCTCTTAATCGACAAGAGTGCACCCCGCACATATTCCGACTGGTAGGCTCCGCTGCAAAAGGTAAAGCCGAGAACAGCTGCAACATAGGGCGTCAGGTAAATGCCAAGATTAGGTAAGCCGAAATAGAGGACGAAAAGTTGGATAACCAGCGGTGTCCCGCGAAATACTGCCGCATAGCAATCGGCGATTGTCCTCTGCAATCGGTTGCCATAGGTACGTATGGCACCGACGACAATACCGATAAAGACTCCGCCCACTACCGAAGGCACGATAAGGGCAATGGACATGAGCAGCCCGCGGTTGAGGCTGGTGAACAGATCCTGGTAAAAGGGCGAGAGTTCCACGATTACCCTTCCACCTCTGAGAGTTCGTTGAGCCGGTCACAAAACCCCTGGGATTTACTTTTATTGCCGGCAGCCAGGAGTGCAGCCGGAGGACCCTGTTCAACTATCCTGCCATTTTCCATAAAAAGTATTTCATCGGCCAGGTTATAGATCAGGCTGATCTGGTGGGTGGCCATGATCATGGTCATCCCTTTGACGGCCAGACCTTTGATGACACTGATGACTTCGCCGATCAAGGTAGGATCCAGAGCGGAAGTCGGTTCATCAAGCAATAAAATCTTCGGGTCCATAGCCAGTGCTCTGGCAATCGCCACCCGCTGTTTCTGTCCTCCGGAAAGTTGCGCCGGATAGAGGCTCTCTTTGTCGCCCAGGCCGACCTGCTCCAGTTCCTGTCGTGCCCGTTGTTCGGCCTCTTTTTTCGTCAGCTTTTTTACTTTACGCAGGGCAATAGTGATATTATCGAGGGCAGTCAGGTGATCAAAGAGATTGAAATCCTGGAAAATCATACCAATCTGCTGTCTCAACCGGTAGATGTCCTGCTTCCGGGTGAACTGGATGCGTTCACTATCCAGCTCGATCTCACCGGCATCCGGCACGACCAGACAGTTAATGCATTGCAGCAGGGTACTTTTACCTCCCCCGGAAGGACCGATAAGGACCTTTATTTCGCCCTTTGCCAACTCGATGCTTACCGAATTGAGAATTGTGCTCTCCCCAAAAGATTTAGTGATATTGTGCACCCGCAGAATCGGCATTTTTTCAGTCATCATTAATTTCCATGGTTAGAGTAGCCCGGAATTCGGACATACTGTTCCAGTTTTCGTAAGCCGATGACCCCGGCCCAGGTGAGGAGAAAATAGATAATCCCGGCAGTAATGTACAGTGCCAGGTGCTGGTAGGTACGAGAGGCGACAAACTGGGTCCTGGCCATAATCTCAGGTGCCCCAATAACAAAGGCCAGGGCGGAATCCTTGAGGATGATGGAATATTCATTAGACCAGGCCGGAATGGATATACGCAGTATCTGGGGCAGCACAATGCTCTTTATTGCCTGCATATCGCTCATGCCAAGACCACTGGCAGCCTTGAACTGACCTTGAGGCAGCGACAAAATCGCCCCTTTGAAAATATTCGCCTGATAGGCTCCAGTGGTCATGCCCAGGACGATAGAGACCGTGGCAAAGGCGCTAAAATTCAGGCCCAGAAAAGAAAAGAGGCCGAAATAGAAGAGAAAGAGCAAAACCACCACCGGCACGCCTCGAAATATCCAAACGTAGGCGGTTAATATATATCGGATAAACCGATTGCCATAAACCAGGCCGACCGCCATGAAAATACCGATAAGAAGGCCAAGAAACATGGCGAAGACCACTATCCCCACGGTAAGAAATGATCCCTGCAGGAGATAAGGCAAGGAATCAATGACGACGGATAGCGCATTTTGCATCGAGTTACCTGGACGATTAAGACAAGGGTGGTTGCAGCAATGACGGGTATACAGTTCCACAAAGGCAAAAAGACGGATTCACATCAGAGCGCTGCTGTGAATCCATCTTTATTTTGGTTCTATTTGTTTAAACTGTACTTATCAATCAGTTTATTCCATTCAGGAGTGGCCATAAATTTAGTGAGTGCCTTGTTCACTTTTTCCAGCAGCTCTTTTTCGTCCTTACGAACAGCATAGCCGAATTCTTCGTCATGCATACCGAAAGTACCGATAATGTGTACGTCTTTTTTAGAGGCAGCGTCTTTTGCCGGAGCATCGTCCATTGCTGCCGCATCAATCCTGCCGTTCAGTACATCCTCTATGGCAAGAGGTGAGGAACTGTAGTAGCGGAGTTCAAAATTCCATCCTTTTTTCGGCGCTTCTTCCTTCAGCCATTTGGCCTCGGATGTGCCCTGCTGCACGCCAATGGTTTTTTTACCGATTAAAGCCTGGTCAACAGTCAGCGGAGAACTTTTCTTGGTGACCATAACCTGTTGAATGACCCAGTACGGAACAGTAAAGTTGACCTGCTTGGCTCTTTCTTCAGTAATACTCATTCCTGATGCGATGATATCGATTTTTTTAGTGAGCAGGCTGGTGATAATTCCATCCCATTCGATTGGCTGATGGGTCACCTCCATACCGAGATCCTTGGCAATCCAGTTCATGGTTTCCACATCAAAGCCACTTGGCGTGCCGGTTTTGTCGATAAAAGCAAATGGTGGAAAATTTGCGTCAATACCGTTAACCAATGTATCGGCACCAAACGAACTCCCGGCAAAAACCAGGGTCAGTAAACTACACAGTAGTACTACAGTTTTTTTCAGCATTTTCCCCTTCCTTTGTCGTAATTTTTCTGTATTGTTAACTTTGCCAGGAAGCTTCTTCCTGGCTACTCATTGATGATTTCGTTCCACGCCCATAAATATCATTCTAAATTTTTTAACATATCTTATTTTGATAATCCCGCAAAAATCAAACCCAATAAAAGGGATGTAACCTCTTCAAAAGATTATGCACTGGTTAAAAAAACCGTGACTTCCCCGTCTCGAAAGACGTAATCCTT
>CBDTUM010000023.1:0-42557 GCA_965363495.1 uncultured Desulfopila sp. | reverse complement strand
GGTGAAAATATGATTTCCGCATTCAGCCTTAAAACTCCTCCCCAGATTATTTTTGGTTCTGGAAAACTCGCAGAACTTGAGCAGATCATCAGCCGTTTCGGGTCCCGACCACTGCTGGTACTCGGCAACCGCTCGTTTCTGGAAACCGATCATTATCAATTGGTACAGCATATATTTGCCAGACTTGGCTGCAAAGTCAAACCTGTACACATCGGCTCAGAACCTTCTCCGCCAATGATTGATAGGATAGTTACCAAATTGTCCTGCGAGAAGATTGATCTGGTTATCGCCATCGGCGGCGGTTCTACCCTCGATAGCGGTAAGGCTATTTCGGCCATGCTCGCAGAAAAAAAAGAAGTTACCCGGTTTCTGGAAGGGGTGGGAGACACAAGCCCCAGCGGCAGGAAACTCCCTTTCATCGCCATTCCAACTACCTCGGGAACCGGTAGTGAGGCAACCAGTAACGCAGTGCTCAGTTCTGTTGGCAGGGAGGGATTTAAGAGTTCCCTCCGCCATGACAATTACATTCCCAATATTGCGCTGGTCGATCCGAGCTTAACGCTGTCCTGCTCGCCAAAGCTTACTGTGGCGTGTTCCATGGACTGTTTTACTCAATTGGTTGAAGGATATCTCTCCACCAACAGTTCCTCTCTTACCGAGGCCTTGGCCCTGGAAGGAATCAGGGCTGTCCGCAGATCCTTACGTGTCGTCTGTAGCGACGGCAGTAATCTCCCGGCCAGAACCGATCTTTCGTATGGTGCGCTGCTCTCGGGGGTCGTCCTCAGTAATAGCGGTCTCGGCACTGTACACGGCTTTGCTTCGGTTATCGGCGGTCTTTTTTCTATCCCCCACGGGGTAATCTGTGGAACACTCATGGCACCAGCGAATGCTCTCACCTTAAAGAACCTGCGAGAGAAGAGTACAGCTCACCCGGCCCTTGGCAAGTATACAAACCTTGGCCGGATATTCAGTGACCAACAGCACAAGACGGATGACTGGTATCAAGATTATTTCATTCACGAGCTACAAAGTCTGGCTATAGACCTGAACCTGCCGCGCCTGAGCGAATTTGGCGTCACAACCTCCGATATTAGCAAGATAGTCGATAAAACAGGCAACAAATACAATCCGGCCCAGCTGTCAAAAGAGGAATTGGCCGACATTCTCCTGAGCAGAATTAGTAACTCAACAGGGGAAGAAACCAGTTAGACACGACCTTCGACAATGTCCCGGCCAAACTGTTCTGCCCGAGCCATTTCGTCAGGGGTTTCCAGCACCGCTTTACGCTTGTCGACCCCTTTCACCAAAAGCTCCCCGCCATATTCTACATCCATGGCGTCGTAAATATACCTGGTGGTCAATATGCTGCAGTCAAAGATCTTTGGTCCCGTGGTAGCGGCAGTAGATATGAGATATCCTTTTCGTCCCTTGCCTTCACGAAATCTTTCTTTGAGCAGATATCTTCTGGCCCAGCGCGACTGGAATCTATCGCCAAATATTTTACATTGGGCAGAAAGGCCATAAAAATACACTGGACTGACCAGTAATATACGATCCGCATCATCTACTTGTTTAAAAATTGGCGTCAAATCGTCCTTGAGGACACAGTCGCCGGATTTCTCACACCCCCCGCAGCCCTGGCACGGGCGCATATTCAGGTCGTTAAGCCGGATATATTCAACTGCGCCCCCTCCCTGCTCCACCGCTTCCGCAACTTTACGGGCCAATGTTTCACTGTTGCCATTTTTTCGGGGACTTCCCAACACAACCAGCATTTTCATAGTATGCTCTCCCTCTTGTCGCATGCACCATGCACTAGCTATTCCGCTGTCTTCAATGGACATGTAGCAGCTTTCCAGGCTGGACTTCGGCCAACTCTACAAACTTTTATATTTTACCGTCATCTTTCGTATAATCTTTTTTTAGCTTTTAGACAATCTCTTGTCATGGCATACATTGATGGTATACAACAAATATTGTCCTGTATCGCCTTTACGTACATGTGGTTCTTTGGGGCAAGATGCGCAAAAAAAACAGAATTTTCCGTTGCATGAGAATGATATTTATTGTTAATAAAGTGTATGAACGAGATAAAATCAACAATTTTCGCTATCAAACGGTATGCGCTCCATGATGGCCCGAACATCAGGACAACCATTTTTTTCAAAGGTTGTCCCCTCAGCTGCCACTGGTGTCATAACCCAGAAGGAATTGATTTTAGTATTAATATTGTTACCCGCAACGATAAATGTGTCGGCTGTGAGGAGTGTATCAGCAACTGTGGGAATAAGGCTCTGCAACGTACTGATACAGGTATCCGCCGGGACGACCAACTGTGCACCCTGTGCCAAAATTGCGTCGAGACCTGCCCCGCCCTGGCTCATGAGCCCACCGGCTGGCAGATGACAACGGCAAACCTGTTGCGCGAGATACAAAAGGATGTACCCTTTTATGATCAGTCCGGCGGCGGTGTCACCATCTCCGGTGGAGAACCGCTCTGTCAGCCGGAAAGCCTTTTGGCTTTGCTGCAGGGCTGTGCTGCTCTTGGAATCCATCGGACCGTTGACAGCAGCGCTTTTGCGCCCACCGCAACGCTCTTACGTATTGCCGAATATACTGATTTATTTCTTATTGATCTGAAACTCATGGACAATAAACGACATCAGCAATATACCGGTGTAGCCAACGACTTGATTTTGCATAATCTCCAGCAGCTGGCAGAAAGCGGACATCCAATCAGAGTACGTATCCCGCTTATTTCCGGCATCAATGATGACGAAATAAATATAAAAGCAACAGGCGCTTTTGTCGCCAAATGCAAGAGCGTTCAAGGCATCGACGTATTACCGTATCATCCTGCGGCGACCGCCAAGTACAAGAAACTGGGCCTGAAATACAAGGGAATGCAGTTTACCGTCCCTTCGCAGGAGCAGCTGAGCAAAACAGTCAAACTGCTGAAAAATTACCTATCGGATGTACAGATCGGAGGATAATATGCACAATCGGATAGCACTCTTGCGTCAAGAGAGTTTTGCCACCCAACCATCCATTTCTATTGAACGGGCGCTGCTGGAAACCGAGTTCTATAAAGAAAACAGCGGTAAATACTCTCTTCCCGTGCTACGCGCCCTCTGTTTCAAATATCTGTGTGAAAAAAAGAGTCTGTATATCGGCCAAGGAGAGCTCATCGTCGGTGAACGGGGTCCGGCACCAAAAGTGGTGCCAACCTTTCCAGAGCTGACCTGCCACAGTGCTGAAGATCTGCGGATTTTAAACACCAGGGCCATGACCAGCTATCGCGTTGCAGAAGCAGATATAGAGCGCTACCAGGAAGAGGTCATCCCCTACTGGCAGGGACGGTCCATGCGTGACCGTATTTTCAGTGAAATTCCCGAAGACTGGCGTATCGCCTACGAAGCCGGGCTGTTCACAGAATTTATGGAACAGCGGGCACCGGGTCATACCGCCCTGGACGGCACTATCTACACCCTGGGTATGGTCGATTTTAAGCAACAAATTGCCGACAGAATTACCCGCCTCGATTATCAGAACGACCCGGAAGCCTCGGACAAGGCCGAAGAGCTGCAGGCTATGGCTATTTCCTGTGATGCGGCTATCATTTTTGCTGAACGCCATGCAGAACTTGCTGAGAAGATGGCAGCAAAACAGGAGGATCCGGCACGACGGGCAGAACTGCACCGGATTGCTGAAATATGCAGGTGGGTTCCGGCCCATAAGCCACGAACCTTTCATGAAGCCCTACAGATGTACTGGTTTGTCCATCTCGGCATAATTACTGAACTCAACGGTTGGGATGCCATGACTCCCGGTCATCTGGATCAACACCTTCAGCCTTTCTATGAAAATGACTTAGCGGCCGGCCTGCTTGACCGGGAAAAAGCCAAAGAACTGCTCAGTTGTCTGTGGATCAAAGTCAACAACCAGACTGCACCACCAAAGGTAGGCGTCACTGCTAAAGAGAGCGGTACGTACAACGATTTTACCCAGATCAACCTTGGCGGCTTGAATGCAGCGGGCGGCGATGCGTGCAACGAAGTATCCTTTCTCTGTCTGGAAGTGTCTGATGAATTGCATTTACTGCAGCCCCAACCCAGTGTCCATATCAGCAACAAAACCCCGGAGCGGTTCTTGAAAGCGGCTACCAGGGTCATACGCAAAGGCTATGGCTATCCCTCTATTTTCAATACCGATGCCGTGGTGATGGAGCAGGTGCGGGTCGGCAAAAGTTTCGAAGATGCCCGGGAAGGCGGGACCAGCGGTTGTATCGAAACCGGAGCTTTTGGCAAAGAAGCCTATATCCTCACCGGATACCTCAACATTCCGAAAATATTAGAAATAACGCTCAACAACGGCCACGATCAACGCACCGGTAAAAGAGTCTCGATTGCAACAGGTGACCCCACAACCTTCACCAGCTACGAGGAACTCTATGCTGCTTTTACCAGACAGCTTGAACATGTGGTGGGGCTCAAGATACGAGTCAACAACTACATTGAACGGATGTATGCCAAGTATTCTCCGGCACCTTTCTTGTCGGTGGTCATCCATGACTGCATCGAGAAAGGCAGAGACTACTATGATGGCGGGCCACGTTATAACACCAACTATATTCAATGTTGCGGCATCGGTACGGTCACCGACAGCCTGTCGGCCATCAAGACCCATGTGTTCGACAACGGCTCGGTGTCTCTGGAGAAACTCCTTGACGTCCTTAAAAACAATTTTGCAGGTGAGGAGCCATTACGCCTGAAACTCTGGAATAGAACGCCTTTTTACGGCAATGACGATGACCGGGCCGATACTATCATGAAAAATGTATACAGCTCGCTCTATGACACCATCGATGGCAAAGCCAATACCAAAGGGACGGTCTATCATCTGAATATGCTCTCCACCACCTGCCATGTCTACTTCGGCAAAATGCTTGGCGCTTCCGCCAACGGCCGGTTTGCGCACCTGCCCGAATCCGACGGCACTTCACCCTCCCATGGTGCCGACCGCAACGGTCCGACAGCGGTGATCAAATCATTGAGCAAGATGGACCAGCTGAAATCCGGTGGAACGCTGCTCAATCAACGCTTTCTGCCAAGCGTTCTGGCAACCGAGCGAGACCTCGACAAACTCGGTGGTCTGATCCGCACCTACTTTACTCTGGGGGGCCACCATATACAGTTTAATGTGATTGATACCAAAACCCTGCGCTCAGCCCAGCAGCATCCCGATGAATACCGCAACCTTCTCGTCCGGGTTGCCGGCTATAGCGATTACTTTGTTGATCTGGATAAAGAACATCAGGAGGAGATTATAAATCGAACGGAACAGGAACTGGCATAGTAACCGTTCACCAGCACCCCATCTTCGTCCGATCAGGCCCCTTCACATAACCAATTATAGCTCAGGGGCCTGCTTGAACGAACCTGGAGCACTCGATTAACAGTTACACATCCAAGCTATGTTGTCTTCGAAGGTGTTCCGGTGAACGTTTACCTCACATAAACCAAAAAGGTGAAAAAGAAACGGCCATCAGTGATACTATCGCTGATGACCGTTTCTTTTTATAAGAGATTCGAGCAAAACTACTTATCAAGTGCCTCGGCGATGGCATCACAGACATAATCAATATTTGCTTTGGTCAACCCGGCAAGATTGATCCGACCGCCACCCACCACATAGATAGCCCTGTTGGTCCGCAGCCAGGCCACAATTTCATCGGACAAACCACTGAAAGAAAACATGCCGCGCTGCCTGATGATGGAGGAAAAGTCGCCTTTCACTCCCCTCGCGGTAAGTCCCTCAACCAATGCTACCCGCATTGCCTTAATTCGATCGCGCATCCCGGCGAGTTCGCTTAACCACTGTTTATGTAATTCAGGGTTACTGAGAATTGTTGCCACCACCAGGCCGCCATGGGCCGGCGGATTAGAATAGATGACCCGGATGGTGGTCTTCAGATGACTCATGGCCACCGCTGCATCCTGGGAAGTCGGGCTGACTATGGTCAAAGCACCGGTTCTTTCGTTGTAGAGACCGAAGTTTTTTGAAAAAGAACTGGCAATGAAAAAATCAACACCGGTTGCGGCAAACTCTTCAATTCCGCACCGGTCCGCCTCAACACTTTCACCAAAACCCTGATAGGCAAAATCAAGAAAGGGAATCCAGCCTTTTTCTTTGCCGATGGCGGCAACCTGACGCCACTGGTCGACACTGAGATCAACTCCACTCGGGTTATGACAACAGGCATGCAGCAAAACGATATCACCGGCCGGAACCTGTTCAAGACAGGCCGTCATAGCACCAAAATCAACATCTCTGGTTTCCGGGTTATAATAATCATATTCCGCCAACTGAAAACCAGCGGTTTGAAAGACACCCTTGTGATTGGCCCAGGTCGGTTTACTGACCCACACCTTGGCCGCAGGATAAAACTTCTTCAAAAGATCACCACCCACCCGCAACGCGCCCGTCCCGCCCGGCGCATGGGCGGTAACGGCCCGACCGCTGGTTATGACTTCAGTCGATTCACCAAAGAGGAGTTTTTGTACCTCTTGAGCGTAGATCGGGTCACCGGAAATGGGCAGGTAACTTTTAGTTCTTTCCTTGTCCAGTAGAATTTTTTCTGCGGTCTTCACACACTTCAAAATGGGAGTTTTACCCTCCTCATCTTTATATACGCCTACGCCGAGATTAACTTTTTGTGCACTTGGGTCGCTACGGAACGCATCAGTCAGCCCAAGAATAGAATCTGCCGGAGCTGCCTTAACATTTTTCCACATCTATTTGCCTCCAAAAAGGATCAATATTTATCAAACATCCAGATTGTTTAAATACAAACTTTTGGTGAATTGTGTCAACAGGAATGACAAACAGGCGGCGAACAATTGACCTCACCACTCCTTTATCCAATCGGCTTCTTGATCTTCCAGCCAACAAATGGTAAAAATTCGTTATATTCTCGTAGTGTAATTCAAGCTCGACGAACCGGACTTTTTTGCATAGAACCCCATGAAAAAAATCATTGTTACTTTTGCCCTCCTGGTTTGTACTGTTGTCGTGCTTCTCGCCACCGTCGATCTTGAGCCATATCTTGCTCCGGATAAAGTGTCGCCACCAGCACCTGAGAACACAACCGGACAAGAGACTGCTGTCACGACTCAAGAAATCGAAGAGACCAAACAGACACAGCAGATACAAACGGATGATCGGGTGAAAACTCTCCCTCCGGCACCACCTGTCGATGAGATTTATCCAGAACAGGAACAGGTGGTTATGGCTCCTCCAACAAAAACGACTCCAGTTGCCGAAGAAAAGATCGACCAACTACTTTCGTCCCTCATTGAACTCGAGGTGACGACCTTACCGGTAGGCGATTATCCTTTCTCGATTCTGCTTGCTACTTTTCAGGAAAAGAAAATCGCTGAACGGGCAACATCTTTATACCGGAAACAGGGTCTCTCCGCATATTGGGTGAAAGTGGATCTCGAGGAAAGGGGTATACGATATCGAATCTTCACCGGAATTTTTTCTACGATGCCTGCAGCACACCAGTATCTGGAGCAGAGCAAACTGGTCGACAAGTTTATTAAACCGACCTATTACACTGCTCGTGTGGGGGTGTTTACGGATAAAAACGAACTCGCAAAGACTTATACTAAAGCCAGGCAGGCAGGCGTCATGCCTTACATTCTCGGCACGGCAAAAGGCGATTATTATCTCTACGTCGGCGCATTTTATACCTACATTGGGGCCATAGCTCAATGCCGTGATCTTGCAGCTGCAGACTTGAGCTGCGAACCGGTCAAACGTTCCACTGTCCCGCCGCAATAAGCCTCTGCACACCTCGCAGTCGCTCTGCGTTTGGCGGACTTGAGCCCATGCTGGTTGCTCTTATCCTTTTTAGCAAATAACCGCGTTCATCCGCCGCACTTCGGATTTTTTACCAATGACCACAATGACATCGCCGGCGGTAAAGGTTTCGCCAGGCCCCGGGTTAAACACCATTTCCCCTGATTTTCTCTTGATTGCGACAATGATCACTCCGAAATCCTGGCGGAGATTACTGCTGACAACAGTCTTGCCGGTTATAGGCGAATGCTCCGGAATTATTGCCTCTTCCATCTGCAGGCCAAGTTCCGTGTGCATCATGGCTTGGTCAAGCCAATCGACAACCGTTGGTTTATGTAAAATTTCTGCCATGCGCCTGCCTCCCATCTGATACGGACAGACGACTCTGGATGCCCCGGCACGCAGCAGTTTACTTTCGTTCTTTACATCGGACGCCCTGGCCAGAATAAAAATATCCGGTCGCAGACCTTTGGCGGAAAGCGCAATAAAAACATTGTCGGCATCTGAGCTGACCGCTGTCACCAACCCCTGAGCCCGATCAAGTCCGGCAGCAATCAAGGCTTCATCGGTGGTGGCATCCATATTAAGATAGAGCGTATGATTCGCTTCAAGCTCGTCAATAGACTCTGGATCCTGATCAATAACCACGAGAGGAATGTCTGCTGCATCCAGTTCCCGCACAATAGTAGCGCCTATCCTTCCGTAACCACAAATAATGTAGTGTTTATTCAGATCTGCAATCTGCTTTTCCAATTTTCTTCTCCCCAGAACCTTCCTCAATTCACCTTCAACAAATATGCGTGCAACCTGACCAAGGGTATAAGTTAAAAGACTGATGCCCAGAATAATAATAATAATGGTGATAATTCTACCGACATCCGAGAGAGGCTTAATTTCGGAAAAACCAACGGTACTGATGGTAATCAGTGTCATATAGAAGGCCTCAAAAGGAGGCATATCTTCAAAAACGACGTATCCGAAGGTACCAAAAGCGATGGTTGCTATCAGGAGGAAGAGAGAAAGTTTCAGTTTCGAGTAGTCCATGGGCCAACATTTAGTTAGAGCAGGTCTTTCGTTGATGGCTATGCCACATAGATGTATTCCAGACGATTATCTACCATGAATAGTGTCGTATTGCCACGGCTTTCCATGATTCATGAGCAGGAGATTGCAAGCGATTCTTACCAAATCAGGACAGCAATAACAATCGACAATTACAACCACCGCTACTGGAAAAAAGTTGCAGCGGGAAAACCTTTGCGATAGGATGCGGTCGCGGTAAAAAATTGAAAATATCAAGCGTAGAAGGAGTTCAATCTTTTTACGATGCCATCAATATTCGTTTTTTCTGGTGAGACGTAATGCGTAATACAATGCTTCGTGTTGAAAAAATAGGCGGGACGACGATGTCTCGCTTCGGGGAAGTGCTCGATAACGTGATTCTTCGGGACAAGGACGATATTTTCAACAGAATATTTGTCGTTTCGGCATATTCGGGTATCACCAACGAGCTGCTCGAACATAAAAAGACCTCTCGCTCCGGCATATACCAGGCATTTGCCGAGAGCGACGATTACGAGCCAGCGATACTCAACTTGCAAGACGAGCTCTGTAAACTCAATCGCAGCTTTGAGGGGATAGGACTACAAGTAGATGTCGCGGATCGCTTTATCTGCGAACGTATTGCTTTTGCCGTCAACATCCTTAAAAGTATGGACAACCTGCTTTCCTCAGGCTACGTCAACCGCACCGAGGTGCTGCTCGCCGCACGAGAACTCCTCTCCTCCCTTGGCGAGATGCACAGCGCCTTTAATAGCACCAATATCCTGCAAAACCTCGGCTACGACGCCACCTTTGTCGACCTGAGCGGCTGGCAGGACAAAAGTGAAAGAACTATTGACCAGCGCATTCAACACAATTTCAAGGATCTCGATCCATCCAAAACCATCTGTATAGCAACGGGCTATACCAAAGGTACGGAAGGGATCATGCGGGAGTTTGACCGTGGATATTCTGAGGTAACTTTTTCTAAAATAGCTGTTCTGCTGCATGCCGCTGAGGCGGTTATTCATAAAGAATACCATCTGTGCTCGGGCGACCCAATGATCATCGGCACAGACAAAGTCCACCCGATCTGCAATACCAATTTCGATGTGGCCGATCAACTCGCCGATGTCGGCATGGAGGCCATTCATCCAAAAGCCTCGAAACCGCTGGAAACCGCTGGTATCTCCATTCGCATAAAGAACGCCTTTGACCCCAGTCACAGTGGCACCCTGATCACCAAAGATTACATTTGTCCCAAGTCAAAAACCGAGGTGATCACCGGCTCGAATGCGGTTACCTGTCTCGAAATCCACGATACCCGCATGGTAGGTGAAGTTGGTTTTGACATGCAGATAATGCAAATCCTCCTGAAACATCATATCAGTTATATCAACAAAGCGACTAATGCCAATACCATTGATGTGGTTGTTTACGAAAAAGACTGCACTGCTGCGTTAATCAAAGACATGAATGAGCGTTTTGAAAGTGTCGCCACCTATAATGTCGGCATCGTCTGCGCCATCGGCTCCAATATCGCCAAACCGGGGATTCTAGCCAAAGCCACCAGGGCACTGGCCAACGCTGGTATCAATATTCTCACCGTTGCCCAGACATCGAGACAGACAAACATGCAGTTCACTATGCACCGGGACCATTTTGTCCAGGCGCAACGTGCTTTGCATCAATCACTCTGCGAAGACGAAAGCGAGTAGAATGATTCTCTGCCCCCGGTAAACTGGAAAGAAGCGGGTACTCACTTTAGTACCCGCAAGAGAGTACTGAGAAGAGTGACAGAATTTCAGGATAAAGGCACTAACGGGGAGAGGTTACAGAACGTTTACCCGGACATCTTCCGACAGAGCTTCGATTTCTCCGGCGATAATTTCGCTTTCGGACTCTTGAGGAACAGCCAGTGTTAATTGGGCGGAAAAAACAGGATCGTGAATTCCGTCCATGACAAAACGTTCACACTCCATGTTTTCTACCTCGATATCAAGATTGGCCAGGATATTACTCAAATCCGCAGTCAGACCGGGTCGATCTATGCAGTCAACAACCAGGTTTATTTTTTTAGTCATCTTCTGATTGATTGTTTTTGCTGCGGCATAGACGAAACAGAGTCTGGGGTATTTCTTTTCCAGAGTCGACTTCAGGTTCATCTCCAGCTCTTTATCTACAAGCACGCTCATTATGGCCGCAAACCGACTATCGAGTTTAATAACCTTACTGGTAAGCCACTCTCCCCCCTGACTGCGGGTAGTCTGGGCCAGTGCTTTGATGATCCCGGGGATATCCGGCCCGTAAACCGTGGTAATAAAATTTGTCCTCATACCTCTTTTTTCCTCTAACGCAAAATAAAATGAACCGCCAGCCTATCACCTCTTCTCTTAACGATTTAGTCTACCATATTTATCGAACCAACTCTAGCGTCGCTTTTTGTCTGCTCCCCCGAGATGTTCTAAAAAATACCGCAGCAGATGATGCATCTGTATCGGTATTTGTTCAGGATGAGACGGATCCATCCGATCTTATTCATCTCAAAAATAAATCTCTTCCCCCCGTAAACGAAAAGAGAGAGTATTTTCTCGCCGGCGGCATAGAGCCCGGGAACACAGGTCTCGGTGTCGCCATTCACATTGACACCACCGTTCTGGTAGTGCAAGGTCGGGTAAACCAGCATCGGTTGTATCTTATCGAATTTTTATTGAATTTCGGCTCATTTTTTGATTGGCACTTAGCAAACAATGTCAACAGTTGATGCGTTATAAGCAAGGTCGATAGATTATCCGACGGTACATACCCCGTAACAACGAGACTGCGATGCTGCAGGATGGAGCTTGCATCAATTGTATTAGAGTATATAATGCGATGACTACTGAACGAGGCAAATACACCCGACAATAAAAAACTTCACCAGGACAGAAGATATTATGAACCCTCCCGTGTATAAAAATTGGGATGGGATTGAACGTCGAAAGCCTAACAGCAATCGAAGAAGATCCGAGCGTCGCTCAGTTTCTGAACGACGGTCTGATAGACGCGACCGCAACCTGAAAAAAGACAGAAGCCTTTACGGGTGGTTACGCTCTCTAATCAAACGCAGACTTGGGGTTGACCGTCGCAAATACATTGATCAAAGAACCGTTCCCGACCGACGCAACCCAAGCCCACGATCAATGCTTACTCAAGAAGAACTGGCAGATCTGCTGAGATAAACAAGACACATCCGCTCAGCTATCCGGCTATTTCTTCCCCACGGCTTTTACCGGCACGGTGGTGTCACAGTCGGCCTCCACTTTGCAAGCATCGTTGGTCGATTGTTCCCCTGGAGGAACAATGGTATATCCCGCCGGTCCCAAGCTGCTGGTTCCGCTGTAATCAACCGTCTTTTTCTCCCGGCAATTTTCATGGAGATACTGGCGAATCTGCTGTTCTCCTTTCAGAACGAGGGTTTTTTGCTCTTGTGTCGCAACAAGAACAGGAATCTCTGTTATCCCCAGACTTTTCATGAAATTGACATTTATTTCGGGATGATACTCTGTACTATACTGCACGCCTGGAAAGGTAAATGTATCAATACGCTCAAGTGGATTAAAGCGCACGGGGCAACTATTTTCTTCTTTGAGAATATCAATAACCTTCTCGCAATGAGGACAGGTGGAAGAAAAAAAGAGATACAGTTTTATTTCTTGCCGTTCTCCTGCGACCATCGCCAAGCTTCCCTCATCAAGAGACGTTCCGGCCCCTGCCTTCTGTTGAAACTGAAGACTGAAACAGGCAACGGTTACAGCAGAAAAAAGAACTATCCCACAAAAAATCTGACGCGGTCCACTCAATATATTTAACAAGACAATAAAGGCCAGAATGAGGATGCAGTATGAGCAGAAAACTGTAGCAATTTGGTATTGAAAAAATACCAGCACAGCCTCGGCGCAGAGAGCTGCCAGGAGTAACAGCCTAACCAGCTTATGCCAGAGTTCGGAGCCGTCCCGCCCCCATAACAAGCACCAGAAAAGAACCTGAAAGAACAGAAAACCCGCAAGATTGAAGTACAGCGGGGACACAGTCGTCAGACTGTCGACGATGGCACAGCCAGTATTGAAACAAAGTGTCTGCCCCTGGAGGTAGATGGCAAACGCCTGCACCGCAGTTAAAATGCTGGCCAGTAATGCTAGAGTTGCTCGTATCATGGGAGATTTTTTATACTTGGAATAGTTTTAATTGTTAACGGACGATTATTGTACCACCTGAGCACGCTTACTCAAACGGCGATCGCCACTGAGTCACCATTTCTAGCCTTACATGTATACATCGCCAGATCTGCACGGTAAAGCATTGTGTCAAGATCGTCACCATCTATGTAGGTACTAAGACCGATACTGACAGTTACCAGATTTCTCGGATCATCTGGCATTTCCTCCGGACCGGCGAGCTCTGCATTTTTCACCGTGTGGCGGATTCGTTCTGCTACTGCTCCGGCCTCTTTACCGGCACTGTTGGTCAAAATAACAAATTCGTCCCCTCCCCATCTGGCTAAAATATCTGTCGGTCTAATGCTCCCCACTATATATGCCACAAGCTCGACAAGAAAACGATCGCCGATTATATGACCATGGATATCATTGACCTTTTTAAACCCGTCGAGATCGAGCAGGAGGAGGCTGAACGATCGACCAGTCCTGGAATGATCATAGAGGATCCTCCGGAACCCCAGCTCCAGGGCCCGCCGATTGGCTGTTCCAGTCAATTCATCTGACATGGCTATTGCCTCTAATTGCTCCTGGTAACGATTTATGGTCACAAGGGCGAGGATGATAATTACCACGGAGGCCATGAGGCCGATTAATACAGTATGAACAAAATTTTTACGGGCAATCGCCAAAGATTTGGCTTCATCCTGTTCTACATACAAAAACCAGTCAAGCGATGAAAGATACCTGACGGTAAGCAATATGTGACGATCATTGCGATAAAACTCAAAATTAGCCGAATCGTTCGATTTTTTGAGAATTGCCTGAGCAAGATCAGCCATCCCTGCCAACTCGGAAATCTTCTTTTTCTCTATAAGTGTCTTATCGGGATGTACCTGAATAATTCCCTGAGTATCCGTCAGATAGACAATCCGGTCATATTTTTTCTGATACTCTGTTATTCGCCGAGAAACATTATCGACATTCAATCCGACTCCTGCCACGCCAAGCAGTCTTCCATTGCCGTCAACCACCCTATAGTTTATAAAAACAGTCAGGGCATTGCCGGCAGTCTCGTCACTGTCTACATCAAAATCATATTCCTTGCCCGAGGCCAGAAAATTATAATACCAGATATCATGCTCATTTTCCGGCGAAATATTTTTATGCATGCCGGAGAATCGGTAATATCTTGCAGTCGTTGCCGAGACAAAAAAAGTCGTAAAAAACCCATATTTTTCTTTCAACTGAACAAGGTAACGGGTGATCTTGGCCGGATCGACTTCTCCCTCCAACACCCAATCCTTTAAGAAAGCATCTGAACTCATGGCGGATGCGACGAGCAGAGGCCGCGTTAGATCCGCACTGAGTTCAGAGTATATGTTACTCATGGTCAACGGGAGATCATTACGTAAAATTTCTTTACGAATTGAAGCCCGGGTGATCTTATAATTCAGGAAACTGACTCCTGCAAAGGAAAAAAAGAGGATGACAGCCAGCGCAGTAAGCAGCTTATTTCGAGCACTCAATCGATTCATGTTCATTCTTTTCAAGGTTTATTTGAACCGTGCAAGTTTTTATAACAATCAGCTGACCAACTGAGAAGCTTAGCATTTTTTTGATACAGTTGGTAAGCAAAATGTGAAAAAGAAGCGGCTACTTCAGATGGAAGCCGTTTGCAAATATAACCACCCTGCAGGAAATACATGGCAATTACCTGGCAATTATTTACCTTTGAGGAACTGACAACAGCCCAGCTGTATGCAATCCTCACATTGCGGCAACAGGTCTTTGTTGTTGAACAACAATGTGTCTATCAGGACTGCGATGGACAGGACAAAAATGCCCACCACTTATTGGGCTTAGACGATAGAAACGAACAATTCGAACCGGTTGCTTATCTCCGGATACTGTCTCCTCGAAAACGTGGCGGCCTGCCAACTATCGGTAGAGTTGTCACCCGTAGCGATGCAAGAGGAAGAGGTTTTGGCAAAGAAATGATAACGAAATGTCTGCACTGTATCGACAAACTGTATCCGAACTCAGCTATTGCCCTCTCTGCGCAGCAGTATCTTATTAATTTTTATAGTAATTTCGGATTTTGTGTGGCTTCGGATGGGTACGAGGAAGATGGTATTCCCCATATTCAGATGATCCGCTATGCAGATACATAACAAGGTAGAACACGGTGCGCCAGCACGACTGACAATAATTCTATTTCAACACAACTTGACCGGGATTTTAGAGGCTTCAACGCCTTCGCACTATTGAAAGATTTTGGATACGTTTACAATACGCTTCACTCTGCTGTCTAGAGGGTCTGTAACAACCCGCACTCAGCAATGCCGAAGCAAAAACTCTTCATCAAAAGGAGTACGACTATGATCACCTATCTTTACTGGACCGCTGTCATCCTTGTTGCAGGCGGACTTTTTGCCGTCTGTGCAAAAAACGACAAGTGGAAAATCGGCACAATCCTCGCTCTGGTAATTCTTGCACTAGGGTGGGGCACTTATTACTTCCGATTGCAGCAGGTATTTGTCAAGCACTACGGTGGCGTCATGACCATCGAGGTACCGACAGGCCAATATCATATCGGGGCCACCTGGAAAGATGACAACTTATGGATTGAGAATTTTAATCCAAAGACTAATTCCTGCCTTTTCACAGAATACTCCAAAGGAAATTTACTCCAGGGAAAAGTGACTATAAAAAACTGCAAGCCAATCCCCAAGATATGACCAGGGAACCAGCCTCGCCGCCGATGCGCATAAATGAATATCATTGACAATGACAATCATTCTTATTAATCTGCGGCAATTACTAGCTCCAAACCTCATTGCGAGATTATTTTTTTAGAACAAGCAAATAATTTTTCAGCCACTCAAAAAGGAGAAAACAATGCAAAAATGGGAATGCCCTTGTGGATACATCTATGATCCGGCCGAAGGTGATTATGAGAACGGCGTTGATCCCGGAACTGCATGGGAGGCCGTCCCCGCAGATTGGGTCTGCCCTAAGTGCGGCGCCGTTAAAGAAGATTTCTGGAAAGCTGATTAGTGACTTAGAAATAATTTTCTTGTGCTTTTTCGGGAAAATTATTTTGTGAAGAAACTTACCCCACAAATATTTTGGGCGGGGTTAGTACTTTAGAAAAAGCATTCTGAGCTTTTTCTAAAGTACTAACCCCTTCTTTTCGGAGGGTTTAGTGCCGCTGGAAATTGCTTCCCCAGCATTTCAAAAAACCACTTCCCCACCACACTGCAATACATACATGAAGACCAAGATTCGCTAGCGTTCCCCTTTTCTATTGCGACCTAGGCAGTGGTCCTAACCTGCAGTAACTTCCCCTCAATCATTTCTTCGCAATAAACACCCCCCGCTCTCCACACATCAGTTCTGCAATCCGCACCTTCACGCTGTGCAAAAATTGCACTTTCAGGGCTTGCGAGAGCAAATTTTGAACTATTTAAGTGTGTATATTTTGCCCTTCCAAACCTAACTAATTTGAATATTTCAATATCTTATTTCGGCACATAATTTGCTTGAAAATTTTCAGTAGATAATTGCCTTTTGTCGAGGAATGTTTTTCCCAGACAATTAACAACGATCCGCATGTAGTTTCTGGGACCGGCAACTATACGGAGGACAGCATGAACGCGCTCAACATCCATCATAAACCAGAGGCTCTCTATCTCTCGGAACAAAGAAAAATTAGCCGTCGTCAGACATTTCATCTTCTGGCCATAACGGAACGGGGAACTGGACAAATACTCGATATCAGTAACGATGGATTTTGTTTCGGTTGTCTCTATCCACATACTTTTCCTCCTGAATTCTATATCGATATTCTTGATGCCAAAGGTTCTCATATCAAGAAGCTCAAAGTCAGGAAGATGTGGGAGACGAACAGTGACTACCTGGATTCGACAGCGGTCTTTGAGTTGGTGGTCGGTGTCGAATTTCACGAATGCAACGGCCCGCAATCAAATGAACTTAATCATCTGCTCGACACCATGGAAGAAGGTGTTTCCGCGTATGAGCACCTGATTTAGTACCGTAAGCCACAATCTTTTTTGAAGATCGGTTTGCAGTGCATATTCCCTGTACCAACCGGCCCAATACCTTTTTCCGTACCGGATCAGGGTGGTGCAGGGGTATTGCTGTTCGTCCGGGCTCAGCAATACCCCTTTTCTCTTAAAGCATATCCGTAAGCTCTACAGCTTGCCAATGTTTGCTTCTGCCTTACTGTATCCAGTGTTACAAAAGCACGATCCACGATAAGCTTTTCAATGCCCCTAGAGGGGGTCTACATACCCAGAGTGCATTTTTTCTGCAAAAAACAAGAATATCTAATTTGTAAGCCACTAAGACTCACAAGGAGACATATCATGAAAAGAATATTTTCCTTACTCACTGTTCTGCTTTTTTTAGCGGCGACACCGCTCTTTGCGGAGTCGGTGCCGAAAATGGACAAGGAAGCTTTGAAATCTTTACAGGGATCCAAAAATCTGGTTATCCTGGATGTTCGACAGGACAGAGACTGGAATGCCAGTGAAATGAAGATAAAAGATGCCATGCGGGTTCCTGACGGGAATCTCTCTTTTGCTATGAGATTACCGAAAGATTCCACTATTGTTCTCTATTGTGCCTGACCAGATGAATACACAAGTGCCAGGCTGGCACAACAACTCATTGACGATGGGTATAAGAACGTCTATGCCCTGAAGGGCGGATGGAGGGAATGGCAGAGCAGTAACTTCCCAATGGAAGCAAAACAGTAAGCAGAGAACAGCTCCCTTGCGAAAATCTCCACGCAAAGGAGCTGTTAGTACAGTTCAAATTGTTTTCTCGTTGTTTTGAAAAGAGTCCCGGATTACATGCCGTATTACCGGGGGGATATCATCTCGAATCGCAAGTTTACAGTTTATAGAGGTACGGTTTCAATTTGGCCAGAGTCTTGTCGCCAATTCCCTTTATATTGGTCAGTTCATCGATACTTTTAAATTGCCCGCTGGCAGTACGATATTCGAGGATCGCGTCGGCAGTGACCGGGCCGACTCCAGGCAGCTGGGTCAGCATCTCCTTGTCAGCGGTATTTATATTCACATCATGGGGAATTTGTTTCTTCGCAACAGTGGCTGTTTGACTCATTGCGGCGGACCCATCTTTTTTCGCTGATGCGGCGTAGCAATCGCCTGATATGGCAGCCAGTCCGAGGGTACAGGTAATAAGGGCGACAAATAGTAGATGAATACGTTTCATGTGATCTCCTTTTGAATTATCTCAATTGATATTGGCGGCGTCACAGCCGTAAGAGTTTTCTGTTCACTAGGTACCTTGAAAACTTTCTGCGTATCAATTTGCTGCGCAACAAAAGATGTCGTTTTCATTTCCTTAAAGATTATCTGCCAGTCCTCACATTTATCTCACAAAATCTATACACCAATAAATTTTGCATTAAATCGACCTGCACAAAACACCACAGGCCCCTAAAATACAATAACGATTTCAGAGGCCTGCGGCTTTTCTTTTGCAAGAATAAGATTATTAAAAAAGATTTACATAATCGGCTTCATGGCACTCATATGCGAGCGGAGCTCCTCGCCAACCGCTTCGATAGAGCTGTAACGAATGGCCTCATTGATCTGAATGAGATCAAGGTTATCGACCCCGTTGTCTTTGAGGTCAAGGCCCTTGCCGATCACGTCGGTACCAATGGTCTTCATGAAATCCTGCAGGAGCGGGACGGCCGCGTGGGCAAAAAGGTAGTTGCCATATTCAGCGGTATCGGAAATAACTACGTTCATCTCGTACAGTTTCTTTCTGGCAACAGTATTGGCGATAAGAGGTGTTTCATGCAGAGATTCGTAATAAGCCGACTCCTCTCTGATACCGCAGTCGACCATGGTATCAAAGGCCAGCTCCACGCCGGCTTTGACCATGGCTACCATCAAGATGCCTTTATCATAATATTCCTGCTCGTTGATTGAAACATCGGAAGAGACTGCCCGCTCAAATGCGGTTTCTCCGGTTTCCTTGCGCCATTTGAGGAGATTGGCATCATCATTTGCCCAGTCTTCCATCATGGTCTTAGAAAAATGACCTGAAGCGATATCGTCCATATGCTTTTCAAAAAGAGGCTGCAGAATGATCCGCAGCTCTTCGGCAAGAAGATATGCTTTGATCTTGGCCGGGTTCGGGAGCCTGTCCATCATGGCGGTGATGCCGCCCAGCTTGAGGGATTCGGTGATCACTTCCCAGCCGTACTGGACCAACTTGGCAGCAAAGCCAGGATCAATGCCTTCTTCGACCATCTTGTCAAAACAGAGCAGAGAACCGGTCTGCAGCATACCACACAGGATGGTCTGCTCGCCCATGAGATCCGACTTTACTTCAGCGACAAAAGACGATTCCAGTACTCCGGCTTTGTCACCGCCGGTACCGCAGCAATACGCCTTGGCAATATCCCAGCCTTCACCGTTCGGATCGTTTTCCCCATGCACTGCGATAAGCGTCGGTACGCCAAAGCCCCGTTTGTATTCCTGTCGAACTTCGGTCCCCGGTGCTTTTGGTGCAACCATAACAACAGTCAGATCCTGGCGAACCTGCATACCTTCTTCGACAATATTAAAGCCATGAGAATAAGAAAGACAGGCTCCTTTTTTCATCAGCGGCATAACCGTCGAGACCACGTTGGTATGCTGCTTGTCAGGAGTGAGGTTAATCACCAGATCGGCAAGAGGGATCAATTCTTCATAGGTACCGACCGTAAAATCATTCTCCGTGGCGTTTTTCCAGGACTGACGTTTTTCTTTTATTGCCGACGGCCGCAGGGCATAGGAAACATCCAGGCCGCTATCGCGCAGGTTCAATCCCTGGTTCAAGCCCTGAGCGCCACAGCCAACGATGACCAGTTTTTTCCCTTTCAGGTAGTCAACACCACTGAATTCGGCTGCCTCCATGAAGCGGCACTTGGATAGCTCTTCTATCTGCCGACGCAACGGCAGGGTATTAAAATAGTTTGAAGTCATTTTTATCTCCTTGTATCTGTATTGTTTTTTATCTTCGCCAAACAGCAGTTATTTCCCAACTGATATATTGATAATCTTTTATTGCGTCAAGTGATTTATTCGTGATATTGTATTGCAGATTATGCAACAATCATCTCTCAATACTCTGAAACAGATACACTGCAACAGCAGAATTGATAGCACCTAAGGATCAATACCTTGAACATCCGGGAACTTGAGCTCTTCCGCCACCTGGCCTCAAGCCTCCATTTCGGTCGTACCAGTCTGGAGTGCAACATCACCCCGTCGGGATTGACCCGAACGATTCAGCGACTGGAAAATGATCTGGGCGAACCGCTCTTTTTTCGAAACAACCGATCAGTTCACCTCACTCCTGCCGGAATACTGTTTAAAGAATATTGTGAAGAGACTATCAGCAGCTGGCACCTGCTGCGAAGCCAGTTACGGAGCGATACCGTACTCCGGGGCGAACTCTCTCTTTATTGCTCTGTTACGGCTATTCTCTCCATCCTGCCGCAGATTTTCCGAAAATTCAGGAAGGCTCATCCGGAAGTCATGATTCATGTCCAGACAGGAGACGCGGCAAAAGCTCTCAACAAACTGCATTCCCGCGAAGTCGATATCTCCATTGCCGCCCTTCCCGATCATCTGCATGATGGCCTTGACTTTATCGAACTCCTCAAGACACCGCTGCTGTTTATTTTTGGCAGATTCTTTCCGGAAACTATCGTATATTGCGCAGGTGCGATAAACTGGGCCAAAACACCAGTCATTCTGCCCGCCGATGGTCTCAGCAGAACCAGAGCTGAGAAATGGTTTGCAGACAAGGGAGTTCGCCCCTATATATATTCACAGGTTTCCGGCAATGAAGCCATTATTGCCATGGCCAGCATGGGTTGTGGGGTCGGTATCGTTCCCCGTTTAGTCCTGGACCAGAGCAGCTTAGCAAACGAGGTGGAAATCTTGGAAATATCACCAAAACTTGAACCTTTCACTGTCGCCGCCTGCACCTATGCAAAAAACAAACGGAACCCATTGGTACAGTCTTTCTGGGACATTGTCGCGATGGAAACAACCGTAAAAACGACACCACAATGAAAACAATACTAATAACCAACGATGACGGTATCCACAGTCCGGGCATTCTAGCGCTGCAGCAGGCTATGAAGGAAATCGGTCGGACAATTGTCATTGCTCCGGACCGCGACAATTCAGCAGTCTCCCATTCTCTCACCATGAATCGCCCTCTCAAAATACAGAAGCTGGCCGATAATTTTTATACCGTGAATGGAACACCCACCGACTGTGTCGCCCTCGGCTTGAAAAAATTGCTCCCAGAGCCACCGGATCTTCTCGTTTCAGGGATTAACGCCGGCACCAACCTCGGCGATGATATTTCCTACTCCGGTACCGTTTCCGCAGCCATTGAAGGGACTATGTACGGTGTTCCATCCATGGCACTTTCAGTCGGTGGAGAGGCACCCTATGACTATCGGGCGGCCATGCAGATTGCTGTCTGCATGGCCGAAAAAATTCTCCGTAATTCCCTGCCTGAAAATACTTTGCTCAATATCAACATTCCCAGCGGCGAGGTCTACCAAAAAATCAGAGTGACCCGCCAGGGTAGAAGACTCTGGGAAAATTCCATTCATGAAACCCTTGATCCAAGAGGCAGCAAACACTACTGGATTGGGGGAGGCACTGCGCTCGCCGACCCTGGAGAGGACACGGACGTTTACACTTTTGCCGCCGGGAATGTCTCCATTACGCCGATACAGCTTGACCTGACCAACCACACCGGCATTACCTATCTGAAAGAGAATTGGCTTCTTGAAGATGGTACAGATAACAGCAAAGACAAGTAAAGACATCATGATACCTGACCAGCGTCAGCAAAAAAGTATCCTGGCGATAAACATCGGCCTGGCTGCCAACACACTGCTCGCCCTACTGAAGACCAGCGTAGGCATCCTCGGCCACAGCCCGGCTCTTCTGGCTGACGGCATCAACTCAACTTCAGATGTGGCCTATGGCATAGTCGTCAATATTTTCATGCGACTCTCCGGCAAACCCGCCGACGAAGAACACCCGTATGGTCACGACCGGCTCGAATCGATCGCTGCAGTCGTTGTCGGAGCCTTTGTAATAACCACAGCCATCTCTATTTTCTGGGCATCCATCAACAATGTCTACGACCTGTTAACCGGGGCAAGCAATTTTACCGGCGCATCGCAGCTGGCTCTGTGGATCGCCCTCTTTACTGTTTTACTCAAGATCTGGTTGTCATTATGGACATTGCGGATTGGTAAACAGACCAACAATAACGTCATAATGGCTCTTGCCGCCGATCACCGTAACGATATTTTTTCAGCCATGGCAGCGACCATCGGTATCATTTTCGGCCGCCTGGGATTCCTCTGGGTCGATCCTCTGGCCGGCGGAATTGTGTCCATCATCATCTGTTTCACAGGAGTTGAGATTATCCGCGAATCGGCCGCCGATCTGATGAACACCCTGCCGGGCAAAAAACTCACTGAGGAAATCCGCAAGAAACTTGCAGGATTAGATGAAGTGCTCGATCTTGAGGAAATTCAAGGTCATAGATTCGGCCTTTATATGGTAGTGAACATCACCATCGGTGTTTCTCCGGATCTCACTGTGGCTGAGGGCGACCGAATCGCTACCCGGGTTGAACAGATGCTGGTTGACGAAATCGACTCGATGCGCAGGGTCTTCGTTCACTATCACCCGGTGCAGACAGCACAAAACGAGGCCGAGGCCACGCCTGCAATACAAAATTGAACTGTCATTGAGTTCTGTTTTCATGAGATGATGTACCTTAAATTAATAATTGATCTTCCATTGGTGCATCAAGCACCTGTCCTGCAAAGTATCCTGAAAAGGCGCGTTAATGTTTGGTAAGAAAACTGCTGCACCGGAAAATATCCTTATCCTCGGCCTTGGCGGCGTTGGATTATACTTGGCAAAGCGGCTTGTCCACGAAGAATACGCCATCACCGTAATTGAATCCGACCCTAAACTTATCATGCATGCCGACGGTCAGATTGATGCACGGCTTATCCAGGGTAATGCTATGAGCATAAACTGCTGGAAAGAGGCCGAAGCAGGAAAAATGGACTACCTCATCGCCGTCACCGACAACGATGCAGTAAACATGATGGCCTCCCAAATTGCTGATCGCTTCGGGATCAAACGAAAAATCGCCAGAGTTCGGTCTCTCGAATTCGGTAATCCTGATTCGATGCTGACCGCAAGCGATCTAAAACTCGACCTGCTCATTCATCCGGAAGAACTGGTGGCCCAGGAGATTGTCCGACTTATTCAGATCAACTCCAGTAACGAGATAATAGATATCGCCCAGGGAGAAATTCAGCTCCTGGCCTCAGGCATCGACGAATCATCACCAATGGCCAACCGGAATCTGAAAGAGATAGCCGCAATGTACAGTGAGCTGCCGTTCCGGGTAGTCGCTATTGCCCGCGGCATCACCACCATTATCCCCAACGGCAACCAGGTTCTTCTCCCACAGGACCATATCTTTATCATGGCCGCTCAGGAACATTTGTCGCACCTGATGGAACTCACCGGCGTGCGCAAATCGCGCCAGCAAAAGGTCATGCTGCTCGGCGGTGGCCTGGTTGGCACCAGAGTTGCCGAGCTGCTCGAAAGATCGGTATCGGTGAAACTGATTGAAAAGAACGAGCAGCGGGCTGTCGAGCTTTCCTTCGAATTGGGAAACACCGAGGTCCTCCATGGTGATGGCTCTGATGGTGATGTCCTGAGTATGGCCGGACTGCACGATACCGATACCTTTGTAACCACCACCGGAGAAAATGAGACGAATATCATGACATGCCTGCTGGCCAAACACCTCAAGCAGAAAAGCAAGCCTAAAAACGGCAAAGCAAAAGACTGCAAGACCATTGCTTTGGTCAATAAAGAAGACTATCTGGTCCTGGCGGCGACCATCGGTTCAGACATTGCACTCAATAAAAAGGTAATGGCCGGCAATGAAATTCTAAAATTCATCCGGAGAAGTGAATTTCTCTCGGTCGCCCATCTGCATGGCTTTGATACCGAGGTGGTCGAGCTGGTGGCTGCTGAAAAATCGCCCATCACCAAATGGCCGCTGGCAAAACTGGATAGTTTCTTCTATGACAAACTCATCATTGGTGCCGTCTTTCGGAACAACAAGTGGCAGATCGCCGTCGGCAGCACCCATATTCAAGCAGCCGAGGCAGTCATCGTCATCTGTACCTCAAAACACCTGAAAGATGTAAGAAAACTCTTTATAGCTTAAGCCTGATGGCGTTGTAAAAACGACCCAAAGGGCATAGGAAACTTCTATCGGCCTCTTCCAGGGTTATTTTTTCCAAAAGGCAGGAAAAAATATTACCAGTGCAGAAAACATCTCTAGTCTTCCAACCAGCATATTCCAAGAGAGAAACCACTTGCCGATATCTGAAAAAAACGCGTAATTTTCGCTTGGTCCCACCGCACCAAACCCCGGTCCAATATTCATTAAAGCAGCTATAACAGCACTGATTGCGGTCAAAAAATCAACAGGATCGCTCAGCGCCATAAAACAGCCACCGGCAATAACCAGAAAGATATTGACTATAAAATAGCAGATCGACAGATCAATAATCGAAGCGTCGATGGGACGGCCATTCAAGCGAACCGTATGCACCGACATCGGCTGCAAAAAGATTTTTTTAATGGTGGAATACATGTGTTTTACAATGACGACGTAATGCACCACCTTGATACCGCTCGTCGTTGAACCGGCACAGGCGCCGAAAAAACAGACCGCAAAAAGAAACATCTGGGCGGCCTGTGGCCACATCTCGTAATCGGTGGTGGTAAATCCAGTGGTGGTGAGAATCGACACCACTTGAAACGTTCCATAGCGAAGAGAGTCCCAAAAATTGTCGTAACTGTTGTTTAACCAGAGAAGCAGGGTTACTGTCCCACAGAAAAAGACTAAAAACCCCAGATACCAGCGAAATTCGGTGTTTTTCCGAACAACTTGCCACTCTCCCTTGACCATGTGGTAGAAAAGTACAAAGGTCACTCCGCCGCAACTCATGAAAAAAATGGTCACCCAGTCAAAATACGCGCTGTTATAATACCCCAGACTGGCATTTTTAGTCGAATAACCGGAGGTAGAAATGGTGCCGAAGGCATGACAGAGTGCATCGAACAAGGACATCCCGCCCAGGGACAGCAACAGGGTCTGCAGGATGTTGAGCACGAGATAAATGCCCCAGAGCCAGACCATAGTATCCTTGTTCCTGGCTTTGAATTTATCCTTGGTGATTACCTGTCCCGGACTTGATTCGGCCCTGAAGATCCGCACCCCACTCATACCATGGGGCAGAAAGAGAAGAGTAAGGGTCAAAAACCCCATACCGCCGAGCAGGTGCGTCTGGCTTCGCCAGAACAGCAAACCATGGGGAACGACCTCAATATCTGTGAGGATAGTTGCTCCGGTCGTTGTGTAGCCGGACATCATCTCAAAAAAGGCATCGGTAAACGACGGGATGGTTCCATGGATAATAAAAGGCAGGGTCGAAAAAGCGGAAATAATAATCCAGCCGAAGGTAGCGATGAACAGACCATCTCTGATATGTAAGGTATTGTTGTTTCTAAATATCCGCTTCAGTGGGATACCCAGCCCGATAATAATCAGGGAGGAAACAATAATGGCTGTAAGATCATCCTCACCATAGAGCAAGGAACAGAGCACAGGCAGGGACATGGAACAGCCGGTAACGATCAATAACGTTCCAAAAACGTTGGCGATTGATGAATAATTCATACGATGGACCGAGTGCTTATCAATTACTGAGCAGAAGCAATGATATCCTGCTGCATCTGCTCGATAACCTTAATCGGATCGACCGCCCTGGTAATCGGCCGACCAACCACTACATGGCTGGCGCCATTTTTAATCGCCATTCCGGCGGTGACTATTCGTTTCTGATCATCACTGTCATCTTGTACATTTGCACCCGGACGGATACCGGGGGTGACAATAAGCAGTTTTTCGCCGAGCTCCCGCCGCATTTTTTCGGCTTCAAGCCCTGAAGAGACAACGCCATCACAACCGAGTTCCAAGGCTCTTTTGGCCCGGAAATAGACAAGATCGGCCACCGATTGGGTCATCCCCATCGCCCGCATATCCTCCTCGCCAAAACTGGTGAGGACTGTTACTGCCAAAAGTTGCATATCACCCCTGGCGGAGACGGCCGCCCGAATTATCGGGTCGTTGCCATGGATCGTGGCAAAGCTCACGCCGCGGCTATTAACCTGTTCCACGGCCAGTTTGACGGTCTCCGGAATATCAAAAAACTTCAGATCCAACATAACTTTATGGCCGCGATCAACCAGCCAGTCGACAGTTTCAAACCAGCTGGCCATAAAGAGCTGGAGCCCTACTTTAAAAAAAGAGACATGTGACTCGCATTTTCTAACTATCTCTTTAGCCTGTTCTGGACTCCCAACGTCCAGCGCAACTATGATTCTCTCTTTGAGTGGTATTGTTTTATTGCTCATAACTCTCCATGTAATGTCGTTTGCCACCTGCCCTGATAAATCAGTCGATGCCTTCTTTTACCTGCTCTTTTCTTGTTCTGCAAGAAGATGACGACACGAATCGATCATCTATTTCTCCCATCCCGTTCAGCAGCACGAGCGTAGCAAACACTTATTTTGTTAGATCTTTTGGTAAGGAAGCAACCTGTCTTTAATTCTGCCAGCTCTGGTTTTTGGGTCGCCGGAACTGCCGGCTATGGAAGCAGCGCGGACAATTATAACCAGATAAACAGGCTGAGCTACCCCCAAATGCGTACTCTAAACCGGAACAGCCTCGAGATGGATGAACGAGGATATCATTGCGAATTTATACATTTTCTTGCAATGAACGAACTTCTCACCGATAAACAACGGGCCGCCTTTACAATTTTAGTTATGCACATTATAATTACTTTATGCATAACAAAAAGACACCGTACATTTACTGTTATGTATCATAGCTTATGCTCCGAAGCAAATTTAACTAAAAGGAGATGTATATGACAGTTAAAATTTTCATCAGACGACAGGTTTCACCGAAAAATGTTCTTGCACTCACAGTTTTACTGAAAAAGCTGCGTAGCTTAACCTTAAACCAGTCCGGCTATATCTACGGAGAGACATTAAAGAGAATCGATAGTAAAGACGAGTGCATGGTAATAAGCACCTGGCGATCGCTGGAAGACTGGAATGCCTGGCTGAACAACGAGGAACGCAAAGCTATCCAGAGTGAAATAGATCTTCTCCTTGGAGAAAAAACCGATTACGCCGCCTACGAAGTATGATTTCTAACTGAAATAAGTGTACCACACACGTTCAGTGTGGTACACTGTGGTATCATTTTCCCAAGGCTCATATGCTTGTTTGCTTTCCCGTACGCTGTCTTGATCATAAACAATCACATGCAAATAATGACGTATAAATAGAAGCATTTGCTTTTTCTATTTACGTTAATGTTTTTATTCGATCCCCTTCTTAGTGTAGTTTTGGGTCCTTTATTTTTTACCATATCACTCTCATTCAATCTTTCCACAATACCGAGGCACAAACGCAATGTTATTTGAAGGTGTTAAGCTGCTCTGGACGCCACGGCTGCTCCAGCCGTCGAAGGGACAGAGGTGGACGCCCCGACCCCGGGAAATATCGTCAAGATCCTGATTGATGTCGGCAGCGTAGTCACCGTCGATCAGCCTCTTGTCGTCATGGAAGCCAGAGTGGTCAACAAGGTTGGTCTCGATGCCAATCCGCAAAATTTGCCATATTCTACCTCTTCTTTGAGCCGCCGTTCACGCTTCCACGTCACGCAGCGAAGTACTCTTCTGGACGCAGCGGTTGACCTTTTGTTCAATGGGATCCAAGTTATCAACGTTGTACAGATTGTGGCTCTCGTACTTTATTTTAGCCGCAAACAGACTGGTTCATGATTATTTTTCTATCTTGCATATGTTTTCTGTGAGTATAGTTCTTATTGGATTCACTTCATTAAAAAAATCAGTCAATTATAAACAGACGGAAAAATCAAAATTCAACGAATTGAAGGGAGATTATGAGTAATCGCGGAAAAACGAAATTTCAGATCAATCTTCGCAGACATTTGCGCGGGCGTGCTGTCAAAGACGATCTGGTTCACCTTATTTGTGAGATAGCCGAAGCGTCCAATTATATTATCAACTCGATTCGAACAGGAGATTTAGGAGTTGCCGGAACATCAAATCTCTATGGTGAAGAACAGTTGGCGTTAGACGTCCTGTCAGATCGAATTATGACCAAACGCCTTCTGCATTCTGGGGTAGTGGGCAACGTTTTGTCCGAGGAGGCCGACGAGATCATCTGTCTATCGACGGACTGCGACGGTCGATATTCTGTCGCCTTTGATCCCCTGGATGGGTCTTCACTCGTGGACGTAAATCTGGCCGTCGGCACTATCATTTCCATATTTGAAGGCTGTAATCTTATGCAGCCGGGACGGAAACAGGTAGCTGCCATGTATATTCTTTATGGCCCGCGTACTACCCTGGTTTATAGTACCGGTGATGGGGTTCATGAATTTGGTATGAACCAGTTGATGGAATACACCCTTATCAAAGAAAACCTGCAAATCAAGCCACAGGCACATATCTACTCTCCCGGAGGATTGCGAAACCTTTTTACTCCAGAGATCGAGAGTTATGTCCGGGACTTGGAAAAACGGGGTTGCAAACTTCGTTATAGCGGCGGATTTGTTCCCGATATTAACCAGATCCTTGTTAAGGGCACTGGGGTGTTTATGTATCCACATCTGCAAGGGTACCCCAATGGCAAACTCCGCCTCTCCTTTGAGTTAAATCCCATGGCTTTCCTGGTTGAACAGGCAGGTGGCGCCGCCTCCGACGGGCATGGCGCGATTCTCGACCGCTTACCACAGGGCAAAGATGACAGAGCACCCATTTTTATTGGCAGCAAAGAGGAGGTTGCACTTGCTGAAGAGTATATTGCCGGCCTGGGACAATAACCCCAAAAGCAGAGTCTTCCACGGTAATCTATTGATTCTCCATCTCTTCTGAATAGGTGCCAAAACGGGCAGCTCCATTGCATTTGGCTCTATGCAGAAGAGTTTTCTGGGCAAGGTCCCGGTTCGAGTCTTTACCCTGCCAGATCAAGAGCGTTTTTTCCTGAAGCGCTCTGCCATAGGAAAAACTCAGTTCCCAGGGCATGCCACCAAGACGATTCATGGCATTCAGATGCGCAGTGGCCAACTCTGAACTCTGCCCACCAGATAGAAAAGCAATACCTGGTACTGCTGCAGGAACAGTGCGCTTAAAGCAGCGGATTGTTGCCTTGGCGACGGCATCGATATTCGCCTGATCTGGATTGTCAATTCCTGAGGTAACCATGCTCGGTTTCAAAATCATACCTTCGAGCAACACCCCGTGACGCACCAACTCCGAAAAGACCTGTTGCAGTGTTTTTTCCATAGCCCTTGCACAGCGACCAATGTCATGATTGCCGTTAATCAATACTTCCGGTTCGACAATGGGGACGAGGTCATGCTCTTGGCAGAGGGCGGCGTAGCGCGCGAGAGCGTGGGCGTTGATATGCAAACAGAGCGGCGTCGGCTTATGGCTTGCAATACTGATGACAGCGCGCCACTTTGCAAATCGAGCGCCAAGCGAACGATATTCCTCAAGCCGCGTCTCAAGCCCGTCTAGTCCCCTGGTGACTTTTTCTTCCTTTGTTCCCGGAATAGTTGTAAGTCCCAAATCAACTTTAATCCCTGGGATGATACCCCGATCGGCCAAAAGCACGGGGAAAGGTTTTCCCTCCAGGCTTTGCTGGCGTATGGTTTCGTCAAAGAGAATAACCCCGCTGATATGTTGTTCAATCCCAGGCGCTGTAAAAAGAAGGTCACGATAGCTCCTTCTCATCTTTTCTGTTGCCTCGACATTAATGGAACTCAATCTTTTCTCGATGGTTGGCAAGCTTTCATCTGCTGCTAAAATCCCCTTGCCCTTGGCCACCATGGCTCTTGCTGTTGATTCAAGTAGTTGGATATTCATATTTGTCTCTGCTCCCCATTGATTGGAATAATATAGCAATTCTCATTTCTTGCCAGTTTCGGAATCACATCTGAAATTTTGCCAAGCGTTAGAAACCGTGGCGTGCCCATCAAGATTTCATGAGTAAGAGGATTCCTGTTACATCAGAGTAAACTAAGCATAAGATTTTGATGGGCAATACTCCCATTGTGGTATCAAGATCAAAGAGAGCTCTATGGATTTTTAGCTGCAGGTGAGCTTAAACCGGCAGGCACCATTTTCTTGCGCAACAGCACAGTGCAAACAAGGCAAAGCAGCGTCGCGCCGAAAATAATCCAGAAAACCACCGACATCGCGTTCGATACGGCCAAAGAAAGCAGAGCGTTACTCTGCTCATTCAGCATACGCCTGAATTCTTCGCGAAAAATATTCTCCATGCTCTTATGCAACAAATCCATAACCGCGGACGGAATCATGGCAGAAGACTCTTGCAGATTCTGAAGGAGTCCGGTGGTCACCACACCTCCGCAGATACCCACCCCGATAGTTCCGCCTAAGGTCCTGGCAAACTGATGAAAGGACGTCGCAACCCCCAGATTGACATTGGCAAGATCTGCTTGTACCAGCAAGAGGGTTGACAAGGTGACAAACCCCATACCGAGACCAGCCAGCAGAAAGACCAGGAAACAGACAGTCAAAGAGGTTTGTGGGTTAAAAAATAGCATAGCCGTACTGCTGATAACCAGTACAAACCCACCCAGTACAGCAGCCTGTTTACTGCCTGCCCCGTCAACGAATCGGCCAAGTACCAGAGAACCTCCCGACCAGCCAAGGCTCAGGGAGAGCATAATCAATCCCACCTGCATGGGTGTTTTGGCCAGGGTCCCTTCGATAAAGAGGGGAACATAGGCAAAGAGTGGAAAAATTGCAAAGCTGGCGCAGAAGGCCGCGCCGTTGCCAAGAGCAAAGACTGGCCGAGCGAAAAAGCGTAAGTCGAGCACCGGATCAGCTGCCCGTTTTTCAATAATTATAAAAAGTACGGCAAAAAGAACTGACAGTGCGCCAAGCCCCAGGATTTCACGGGACAACCAGCCGTAACTCCGCCCACCGATGATAAAGATCGTCAGAAAGCAAAGAATAAAGCAGGATAGACAGGCTATACCGGCTATATCCAAGCGCACCTTTTTCAGAGTGCGGGTCTGTTGCTGCAGACAGCGACCTATTGTTGCAAGGGATAAGAGGGCCAGCGGCACATTGAGAAAAAAAATCCATCTCCAGGAGACATAGGTGACGATAATACCGCCGAGGGTCGGACCGATAATTGATGAAATCCCCCAGACCGAACTGGCAAACGACAGGGTCTTGCCGCGTTCACCTGGGGGCGAAATATCCGAAAGCACGATATATACCAGGGCAAATATTCCGCCGGCGCCAATGCCCTGAAAGACCCTGGCACCAATAAGCATAAACATGGACGGGGCGACGCCAGCTCCAAGCGACGCCAGCAGAAAAACAGTGATGGCAAAGAGAAAAAGCCCTCTGGTGGAGTACCGGTCGGCCAGTTTGCCAAAGACAGGCAAGGAAACTGCGCGGGCAAGAAAATAGGCGGAATAGACCCAGCTGTACAAGGTCATGCCGCCGAGATCGGTGACGATGGAAGGCATTGCCGCACTGACGATCAAGGCATCCAATGCCCCCAAAAAAAGTGCCAGAAGTGCGGCAATAATGACAAAGGATCTGTTTTGCGAAGTGGATTCCTGCATATCGATAACTTATGCTATTGACCAGTGTTACTATCAGAAAGATATTTATTTGGCTCGCAAGTACTGATTCGGCCTTCAGGGCTGACTGCGGTTGCTTCAACCATGACCAGCCCGGCACCACCAACGGCACGACTGCCAAGATGGACAAGATGCCAGTTGTTGGCCAATCCGTCATGGCTGGAATATTGACACATGGGCGAGACGAATATCCGATTGCGAAAAGTGATCTCTCGCAGTTCAAGAGGTGAAAAGAGCATACTCATAAGATATCTCCATCGCAGATGGGTTATGGGAAAAAATACTGTAGGTTTAGTCTGGCAGACTCAATGCTCGTAGGACCAGGTCATGGTTGTTATGAAACTGCAGATTCTCGATTCCTGAAAATATTCAGTATGCCGATTGCACTGATTAGAAGCCAGAAAAACTCGATAATAAATGCCGAGAGATTAAAATCAAAGTATAATGAAACCAATATCATAAATGCCCCACATAAATTCATAAGGCTGTAGGAGAGCGAGTGGTTGTTAAGCCGATTGAGCTGCAGCATGAGATAGGCAAGCAGGATCAGGAAAACTCCAACATTGCCTATAAAGTCGTACCAATAATATCCGTGCATGGGAATGTCTCTCTGTATCCTTTTTTTGTATAACATAGTTGCTGGTTTGCCCTGCTCCAAGGTGTTTTTTTTACCCTTTCAGTGAAAAGTGATTAATTGTTTCGAGCAGCATCGTTGATGCGTATACACTAATACTCATAACATCACCCAAGGAAAACCCATGAAATACCTCCACGCAATGGTACGCGTAAAAGACATTGAACAATCCACCGATTTTTTCAGCAACATACTTGGTCTCGTGGAAACAAAACGAGCAGATTACGAAGCGGGGCGATTTACCCTGGTCTATTTTGCCACGGCTCCAGGAGAGCCCGAGATTGAGCTGACGCACAACTGGGACCAACAAGATGATTACGGTGTAGGAAATAATTTTGGACACTTGGCATTCAGCGTAGAAAATATTTACGAATACTGCCAAATGCTGATAGATAAGGGCGTAACAATTCTTAGGCCTCCCCGTGATGGGCATATGGCCTTTATCCGCACTCCCGACCAGATATCCATAGAACTCCTTCAAAAAGGAGACAAACTACCCGTCCGAGAACCCTGGGCTTCCATGGAAAACAAAGGCACGTGGTAGATGCTTTAAGATCCAGGGGAGGAAGCAGAACCTTCCCTGGATTTTTATAGCCCAAACCTGCACTCACTGCCCTATGAAAAAGGGGTAATCATCATGTGACGATTACCCCTTTTGGTCGTTGCTTGAGGTGAAAGAAGGTAAACAGCTACCTAAAACTCGACACCTTTTTGTCCCAAAATCCCTTGTTCATATGGATGGTTGACTGGCCTCATCTCCGTAACAAGATCGGCAAGTTCAAACATTTTGCTTTCTTCCATTATCTCTGCACCATAAAGAGTATTTACATCATCAGGGTAAATGAGCGATACGATAACCTCCTGGGCCTGGACAAAGTGGCAGAGCGAAACAGTATGAAAAAAAATCCCCGAACCACTAAATTTTTATTCGGGGATGCCCTGCTTTATCCATTGTTGTGGCCAGGAAGCTCTGAATCCGTCCTGCTGGCTGATAGAATGTATTAAAAATGACTCAGCGGCCCACCTAAATGATCAACCCAGATATCGACAAACTGGTCATATTCTGCAGTTCCTTTTAAAACCGGTACACACTCAATACCTGCTTTGGTGATGATCGACTTCCAGGAGTCATCTTCGTCTCCCGACATATCGTTTTTTGCATGATCCCCGGCAACTGACATAAACGGGAGCAGGTAGGCTTTTTTGACCTTATTTTTTTTGAGGAGCTCAAGAATGGTATCGAGATCGGGATAGCCTTCAACCGTACCCATATAAACATTGGGATCTCGCAACTGCAGCTGAAACATCAAAGCTGCATAAAACGCATTGGCAGGATGATGGGTGCCATGACCCATCAGGACGACTCCTTCTTCCTTTTTACGTTCTTTGGGAATGGTAGCCAGAATGGCGTCAACGGTTCGCACCATGTCTTTTTGGGTGGCGATCAGTGGGTACCCCAGGATGATTGACTCAAAGCCACCCATCGATTGAAAGGCACCAACGACTTTGCGCAAATCATGATACTCAGCACCGGCAATGGTGTGCAGTGACTGCACTGCCACATGGGTATAACCTTCGTCCATCATTTTTGCGAGAGCGACTTCGGGAGAATCAAGCATTTTTCCCTGGCCTGCAAGTTTTTTTCTGATGATATGGGAGGTGAACGCCCATTTTACGGGAATGTCCGGGTAGGCAGCTTTAACTTTTCTATCGATATTCTCAAAAGAAACCTGGGCACTTTTTTCGCTTGAGCCAAATGCGACCAGCAGAATACCTTTCTTTTGTTCTTTTTTCACACCATGGGGTGCAGTAGCAAATGCCGAGCCAACCAACAAAACCGTCAATACAGCTGATACTGCGACGAAGACGTTCAACTTTTTCATGCCATTCTCCTTTAAAATTCATCAGGATCCGGAAATAAGAAATCCCCGGACCAATAGTAATTGATCCGGGGATGCCCTGTTATGTCCTCGTCTCTTGCACTCTAACCCTTGTCCACGGAGTTACAGCAACTGTAAACTGTTATCAGGCAGGTCTTCTGACTTCCGGTTCAAGCTACTCACTGCCGCCTTCCCAATATTTCATATCAGTGGCTTCTTGACAGCTTTCGTCCCCGGTTACAGCGGCGGGCCCGTTCCGGATTTTCACCGGATTCCCAATTCATCCACTTGCGTGGAACCTGATTATGCAGAGATTATTATTGAAATATTCCTAACCGTCAATAGAAATATTTTATGAATGTAAATGTAAATGTTTTAGGAAGGATGTTGCTATCCCGACAGGAGAGATGGCTCTAGTTGCGTTATCGAATCTCGCATCCATACTGTAAATATCCTCTACAAAAGAGACAGCACAAGACCCGATGGCATTATGGTCTTTCTACGGTTCCGAGATAATCGTATTGAGGACATTATCGACGACAACAGGGGTGTCGAGGTACGTCAACACGGGATCGGAGCCATATTTACCACGCACGAATGCTTTCCATTCTTCTGTGTACAAAGTATCTGCATCTTCTCGAGACTGCCAGAGATAAACGCCTCCGGCTTTGCTGCCGTCCAGAGTCAGAAAATAATACTTTCTAAGGAGACCAGGCATGCCTTGATATTTGGGAGCTGTACTCAAGAAAATCGCCTGAGCCTCACGGCTGGTGATCGGTTGGGGAAGTTTAAATTCAGCAATTACGGTGATCATTGATCCTCCGGGTAAATGGCGAGTGGCACGTTTGACTTGCAGGAGTAAGGCACTAACCAGTTACGAACTCCCACCCAAAAAAATAATTACTGGGCAGCGGCAGCAGAAGCTCTTCTGCTCTTCTTTCTTTGGTCTTAGTCCAGAAGAAGATCCTTGGCAGCATTAATTTTGGCGGTCAAAAATGCAGAGCCACCATGGTCGGGATGAACTCCTTTTATGAGTCGCCGCCAGGCCTGGTGGATTTCCTGCTGCGAGGCACCAGGCTCAACGCCAAGTATCTGGTACGCCTCCTGTCTGCTCATACCTTCAAAACCAGAGCCACTGTCCTGCTTTTCGAAAGAATCGGGATCAACACTTTCGCGCCACTTGGGGTAGGAGCGATCAAGGAAAGATACGAGCAAGGCAGCACTCTCTGCATCGGAGTAAATTTCCTGATAAAGCGACAACACCTCCTGCTCATTGAGCGAAGAAAGACGGGCCCCCTGCAGGCGACCTGTCAACACCCTGCCATCAATTTCCCCGGTATCATGATCAAGTTCCATCTCCAGGTGTGTCGAGCGGACTGTTGATTTTCGGCCGCCGGTGTAGGAAGCAGGTCGCTTCGCACGATTGCGCCGCCACCACGAAAGACCTAAAAATATCAAGGGCATCCCAATCACCCCCCGCCGGGCAAAAGTCAGCACACCTCCCACCACAATGAGAAGAAGTGGTCCGGCATTTGTCAGAATTGCTGCACTTTTTTGGGCAGGACTCGTCAGAATAAGCCAGAAAATGCAGATCCCCACAAACAACAGCAATATAATATACAATCCCATTTACTTATCCAGACGGAAAAAGGTCAAAACTCATTCCTCCATTTGTTGCAGGAGTAAACGCGCCTGCTTTCTATTGCTGCTTGAGAGAGCTTTCAATCCTCCCTGTGCATACATTGCAACCGCACCAAGAAGCTCGGCAAGTTCTTTCGCCGAATCAGGCCCAAGCCGAAAATAGGCGCCACCGGTAAGTCGGGCCATTTCGCGAAAGCCATTTTCAACCGTCACCTCATGCCCCTCCTGAAAGAAAAAGCAACGCACTCCTTTTAAACCAAGTTCCCCCGCTTTCTGACAGAGAGAATCGATACTTTCCTCAATCGAATCACCGATGAAAACCAGTGCCGCGACCTTTTCTTTTGTTGTTTCACGATAGGCGTGATTAAGAATTTTTGCAATCTGTGTATGTCCTCCTCGACATTCAATACCGTGCATCAGATCACGTAGTGCGACAGCATTAATGACCCACTTTGAGGCACGACATTCATCGAAGCCTCGAAAATAGACAAGTTGCACCGATAAACCACCCGCCTTATCCACTGCATCAAACATCGAAGACTGAATAGTCATAGCCCTGTCCCAGGTCGGTTGCCGACTGTTGGTTGCATCCAGTGCAAAAATCAGTCGTCCGCTCTGGGCCAGGCTTGCTGCACCAACGGCCTTGAGAAAAGAGGCGATCTCGCTGGAAGAAGATCTTTCTCGAAGCGCTCTGTCAATTTTTTCAGTGGAAGTAATGTCTTTGTCTTTCATGCCTTGTTCCCTTTGGCAACCATCAATCCATTCCTCTTTCTGATTTTGCACCCAGTTCTCCGCTCTACCATATCACTCATCAAGGGCGAAGTAAGCAACATAGTAGAGAAGCGTTCAGCAACACCGAATCTGTTTAGTCGTCACCGGCAAATAGACCAATGGTACAGTTTAAAGCCCTCTGCAATAGAAAATATTGTCTAAACAGCGCTATTTCAACCGGATTATAACTGAGGGTGCAAATTATTTTTTCCCAAAAGTATTCCTTGGTAACTTAACCATCTGTAAAACGGGTACAGCTCTTAATTTTTACCAGATATTCCGTTTAGTTGAACGGTATTGCTGGCAGCACTTCAACTCAACGCTCCTGCGCGCCACTTTAGTATTCCTTCGGGCGCAACAGTCGATAAAACGCTACACTATGGCAATATCAATTATTTTTCAAAGATTGTAGCAACTGTTACAACCTGGATATATATCATTTAGTATACTCACAGAACAATCATCAATCACTTTTTCTAAGGAGTAGACATGAAACCACAGGTAATTGGAATTTCGGGCAGCCCCATCAAAAACTCAAACACAGACAGGGCAATTCAGGCAGTTTTAAAAAGCACAGGTCTTGAAACAGAATTCATCAAGCTGTCTAAGCGCAAGGTTCAACCGTGTATTGCATGTCTTGGCTGTACTAAAGACAATATATGTAAAGTGAAAGACGACTTTCAGGAAATTGCTGAAAAGGTGAAAAATGCAGGGGCAATTGTGGTTGGTGGATATCCTCCCTATGCTAGCATCGATGCTTTCACCAAGGCTTTTCTTGAAAGACTCTTTTCTCTTCGACATCAGAATGGCCTCAATCGTGGAAAACTGGCAGTGACAGTTGTTACCGGCATCGGCCGGGGTGCGCCTGGAATAGATGAAGCGAGCAATCAAGTTGCTCAGGCGCTGACCATGGAAGGAATGGAAGTATTGGGTCAGCTTAAAGTGACAGGTAATGCGGAATGTATGACGTGTGGCTATGGCCAGAGTTGTCCAATGAGTGCTTTGCCATGGGTCTTTGGTGACGATACTGCAATTACCCCTGAGAAATTTTGCCAGGTTGAAGACCAAAAAGAAACATGGCAGCAGGCCATAAGCCTCGGCAAAGAGATAGCCAAAAGACTGAAAAAAGTACACATGATGTAACGTAAGCATATCGCAAAGGGGTACTAAAAAGAGTACCCTCAAGGGGCATTGTACTGAACCCCGGCTTTCTTCCCGCTTACCGGGATTAAAGCACGAAAAACCTTATCAACAGAAGGAGAATGTCATGCAAACGACCCTGGCTTTTGATGTATATGGAACCCTGATCGATACCAACGGAGTTGTTGCAGCATTGCAAAATCTTATTAACGATGATGCACAGAAATTCTCTCAAACCTGGCGAGACAAGCAGTTGGAATATTCTTTTCGGCGAGCACTTATGCAAAATTACCAGAGCTTTGCTATTTGTACAGCTCAGGCACTGGATTACACCTGTACCTTTTACAAAGTAGCACTCACAGATGCCCAGAAGACTGAACTTTTGGGTATTTACCGCGTGCTTCCCGCATTTAGCGACGTTAAAGAGGGGTTAACACAGCTCAAGACAGCCGGTTTTCGCCTTTATGCATTTTCCAATGGTAAGGCTGATGCTCTTGAGATGCTGTTGGCAAATGCAGGCATCAGAGATTTGTTTCTCGGTGTTGTGAGTGTCGACGAGATAAAGACGTTCAAGCCCTCCCCTGGAACATATTGCCACTTTTTAAGACAGGCAGAGGCCACAGGATGTAGTGCATGGCTGATTTCAAGTAATCCTTTTGATGTCATTGGTGCAATCTCGGCTGGAATGAAGTCTGCATGGCTTCGGCGTTCACCAGAGGCTGTATTCGATCCATGGGGAATAGATCCCACAATTACGGTTAAAAATCTTTTAGAGCTGGATGAAAGGATAAGCGATTACTCCTTGTGAATCGATACCTGACCGTAAACATGCTTTCCAGAAGAGTTTATGAAAAAAGACACACAGAAGACGAAGTGGCAAACCTGGCCTGAAGCATTCCGGCTTTTTTTGCATGGTACGACCCTGCAGTCCTGCATTCCGGTGGCGCTTGTTGTTGGCTTAATTCTCTCAACCATCAACCAGAGTGATGTGATAGTAAGTGGTGCAGCAACCACTGTTACATGGCTCAAGGTCGGCATGAATTTTGTGGTGCCGTTTTGCGTTTCCAGCTACGGATTTCTCAACGGCTGTCGCTCAACAACACCACTGTTAACGTTGAAGAAGGAGTTGCAATCGTAACCATTGGTCACCTCATGGGTGAACGTCTAAAATAAAAAAACGAAATGGTACTAAAAACATACATAATCTTCTTGCTTCCCCGTCATCTGCGGGATCAGCTTGCAGTTGGAGATCGCCTTTGGCCACTATTTCCTGGATGAATCCATTGCGAAAGGGTCACTCGAACATCCTCCCCCTCTACTGCCACTCTTCAATCCGTTGCCATATGAACTGAAAGCGCCTCTCTGTGCGCATTGGTTAGCGGCCTTGATCTGCCTGCCCCGTAATCAAAATGAACCATAGTGGTTTCTGCTTTGGCTGCCAACTGCTCCCCCTGCAGCAATGATTGGGAAAGAACAAAGGAAGCGTTTCCTATTCGACTTATCGAGGTCTCTATAACCACTTCTTTGCCATGATGGATTTCCGCCAGACATTCCATCTCAAATTTGGCAACAATGATAGACCAAGTTTTCGGATCCAATTCCGGCATGAAGATACTATAGACCTTTTCAGCAGCCTTCTCAAACCAGCTTGGCAGAACGGTGAACCCTATGTGACCGGCGGGATTCATTTCACTGAATCGCGGTTGAATAACTTCTGTAAACACGTTGTTGTCCTCTGTTTGTTAGATCCATAAAACCATCATCTCTGATGGTACCCCTTTATGACCGAAAACAATTGAAAGAATTATTTCCGGCGTCGCTCTTCAGAACTTGTTGCGCTCCAGCCCCCCCCATTTTAGTCCACTCTTGCAAATGGTCTCACTCTCATATTGCCTCTCGTATATCTTCCCACGGTGGCCGATTTTCAAAACAAGAACACAGACAACCCTCTCCTGAATTTCGCAAATGACTCTGAAATCACCACCCCGGTAGACGCCACAAACCACCAAGCGGACCGGTTAAAGTCTTTTCTGGAGAACGAGGATCATCCAAGATTGCAACTCGTGCTTCCATGTAATTGACAATACGCCTTTACGGGCGTTAAACAAAGCCGTTTTCTTTATGTTTTTCTGCAATTATATCAGCCAAGTTATCAAGAGCGTTAAAGGTGTCCTTACCAGGCACACCTTTGCAGAGAACGGGATCAATAATCTCTACCTTGAGGTTGGGAATCATTCCGGCAAGTGTTTCTACCGTTTTGCCTCCCCAGCCATAGGAACCGACAAGAGAAAGAAATTTTGTTTTAGGCCGCAGGGCATTTGCGAGAAAAGCAGCATATGCCGCATAAGGATGAGGGCCTGCCAAGACTGTAGGAGTACCGATGATGATTGTTCCCGCGTCAACCAGGGCCATAGCCAGTTTTCCGATATCGGTTACAGTCAGGTTAAACAATTCGACCTTTACGCCTTTATTTACCAAGGCTGCAACGAGATGGTCGACCATCAGTTTTGTGCTATTGTGCATGGACACATAGGGTAAAACCACGGTGTTACGAGGTTCTCCCAGTGTCCAGTCTCTGTAGGCATCTAATATAAACGCCGGACGAGGAAATATTTGCCCATGACCCGGAGCGATCATATCTATATCGTAGGGTTCAAGTTTTTCAAGGTTCTTTTTGATAACACTTCTAAATGGCATCATGATCTCGGCAAAGTAACGCTTAGCCGCTTCATAAACACGCCCTTCATCGGTTACAAAAAGATCACTTGTCGCAATATGAGATCCAAAAAAATCACAGCTGAACAGGATTTTATCTTCCTCCAGATACGTCACCATAGTTTCAGGCCAATGAACCCAGGGAGTATAGATAAACTTCAAGGTCTTATCACCGAGAGAAAGTGTCTCTCCGTCTTCAACGGTTATAAAACATTCTTCCGGTATTTTCATTAAATCGAGAAGCATTCCTTTTGCTTTTGGGGTTACAATCAGCTTTGCTGCTGGGTATTTCTCAAGAACCTGCTTGAGAGTTCCAGAGTGGTCCTGCTCCGCATGTTGTGAGACGATGTAATCAATCCTCGGAATGCCCTCAAGTTGTGCCATTAATTCCCTGGCCATAGAGGGCTCATCTGTATCGATCAAAGCTGTCTTCTCACTTCCTTCAATGAAATAAGCATTATAGCTTGTTCCATCTGGAAGAGGGACCAGGGAATCGAAGAGACGACTGTCCCAATCAACTGAACCCATCCAGTAAATGTTTTGTTTTATTTTTCGTGCGAGCATCTTGCCCCTCCATAGGTGTCATAAAATTTGATAGCGTTTTTTTGCGTACGATGTCTCTCTTTATGCAAAACGGCAATCACTTTGATGAGATATCATCTCCGATAGTATTATTAATACTTCCTCTCAGCCAATTGTCCACATGGCGCGGCCCAATAACGAGCCCCAGCACACAGGTTACAGTATCACCTAGGTGGCGGTTCTCTCTAATTATATCCAGAAATGAAATCGCGAGTATTTTAAGTATGCCCCTTGAGCGTACTGCCTGTAAGCATCTGTTATGTTATTTTATTTTGCATCCCTGTCTCGATACTCGAAGTTCAGCGAGAACCATAGACTTTTTTTTAACCATCGATCCGGGGTTCATGGAGAATAGATTATAATGGATTCTCTCGAATTCTCATGGTAATGAACATCTATGGGAAAACATAATCTTTCATCGGAACAGGCTGCAGAATTACTAGGAGTCTCAATCAAGACACTATCCCGCTATACCACAAAGAAGAGTTGTCCATTCAAGTGGGCTGTAGACCGCAAAACAGGGAGAAGGGTTAAGCGCTTTGATTCAGAGGAAATCTCTTCTTGGCAGACCATGTTTACCACTATATCGGAAGGTGGTCCCCAGAGATTCCTAGAGATTCTCAGAGAAGAAGAGAATAAAGAGAACGAAGAGAATCACGATAAAACAATGACTTCCAATGTCTATCCTCAGGAATCTCCTAGCTCTTACGAGAATGAACACAAGAATCGGAGGGCAGGGTCAGGCGAAGCAGCAGCACTTCTCAAGATGGTTGAGATCTTAGAGAAACAGATTGAGATCAAAGATCAGATGATCGCAGACCTCCTAACGCAGATCCGAGCTATGACCCCAAGGCAGTTGGAGTATACACCAGGGAAAACTCAGGTTATTGAACAACTATCTGTAGGTGAGCAACTAGCTAATGATCTGCATGCGAGTGGTCTGAGCCCTGAAAAAATTGTCTCCAAGCTTAAAAAAAAGGGTATGAGCAGATATTTCGACGACAAGATAACCCTCAAGAAGATAAAAAAAATCCTGCTAAAAAACGAATAAGAGGTGCTACGTCCCGAAAACCAGCCAATTCTAGTCCCACATTATTCTGCATTGGTAGTAAAACCTTTTAGCGAATAGCATTGGATCGGATCTCGATTTTTACGGCTCAACACTCA
>CBDTUM010000022.1:0-43171 GCA_965363495.1 uncultured Desulfopila sp. | reverse complement strand
TCTTTTCCGGCAATGGTCGTATAGAGGAGAAACACAGCGACAAATCCTTCGATGGTCGAAGAAATTGAGCCGGCGGCAAAGAGTATCAGGCAAACGATACCAGCCGTTGTGCCAAGCACCGCAATAACAGTCATGCCTCCAGCCAGATAAAGATTACTGGTTATCGACCTGGTTATCTTTTCACTCCGGGAAATCACCCAGCCGATTCCTCGCACCGGATGCGGAAACCAGCGTGGATCCCCGATAAGGGCGTCTAAAACAATTGCTGCGAGAAGTTGTAGAGAATAGATCATAAGGGACAGGGAGTTTGTGTTGTCGGCCGTTATATCTTCAGCAGACGATAGAGCGCATCCATATCGACATTTTCCCGCACACAGGCGGCCAACCTGTCAAATCCGATTTCCAGGTTATAGGGAGCGAGTATTTCGCCTGCCGGCTGCATTCCTGCCCTCTGGCGCAAATTATCAATAAACCATCTCCTGAACTCATCGCTGTCAAATATGCCATGCAGATAACAGCCCCATATTTTTTCGTTGCGCTCCATCTGGCCGCAGCTGGTCCCGTCATCAAAGCGCAGTACCGGTTTTCCGGTTATGGATGTAATTCCATGGTGAATCTCGTAGCCGAAGATTTTTTTGCCGGAGAGCTGGTGTATCCCGGATTTACGGGTAAGATTTTTGTCGCGCTCAATAACGGTTTCCATCTCGAGATAACCAAGGCCCGACAATTGTCCATCAACGGATTCAATTTCGTAAGGATCGTGAATCAGTTTACCAAGCATTTGATATCCGCCGCATATGCCGATGATTTCACTACCCTTCTCCAGACACTTGCCGATTTTCTCGGCAAAACCGCCGTCTTGTAGAAATCGGAGATCATGAATGACATTTTTTGAACCGGGAAGGATAATTGCCTGTGGCGAACCTATATCCGCCGCATTTTCGACAATTCGAAGCGTGACATCAGGTTCTTCTAAAAATGGCTCGACATCGGTGAAATTGGAGATATGCGGCAGGTTGATGACCACAATTTCAATGCCGTCTCCTGCGTGTTGCTTATTAAAGCTGCCTTTTTTAAAGGAGACCGAGTCCTCTTCCGGCAACCCTAAGTTTTTCAGATACGGGACAACGCCGATTACACTGCGGCCTGTATGCATTTTCACATAGTCATGGGCTGCTGCAAGCAGAGAGGCCTGGCCACGGAATTTATTGACCAGAAAACCGGCCACAAGCTGCCTTTCCCACTCGGCAAGCACCTCCATAATCCCAACAAAGGATGCATACACCCCTCCCCTGTCGATATCTCCCACCAAAACAACCGGTGCCTCGGCGTATTGGGCCATTCTCATGTTGACGATATCATCGGCTTTGAGATTGACTTCGCCCGGAGAACCGGCACCTTCGAGGACGACGACATCAAACTCATCCGCCAGGGCATCGTAACTCTTACAGACCGAGCTCCATACCTTGGGTTTATAATCGTTATAATCAAGAACCGACATATTACCGACCGGCTTGCCGCAGACAATAATCTGACTTCCCGTATCCGAATTTGGTTTGAGCAGGATCGGGTTCATCCGGCAATCCGGATCCAATCGTGCTGCCTGGGCCTGTACCACCTGTGCCCGGCCCATTTCATCCCCCTGCAGTGTTACAAAAGAATTCAGAGACATATTCTGGGCTTTAAAAGGGGCGACCCGTACCCCGTCCTGATATAAAATCCGGCACAGAGCGGCGGTCATGATGGATTTCCCGGCATCAGAACACGTTCCCTGAAACATAATGGATCTTGCTTTTCTGCGCGGCGTTTTCCGGTGAGGATTTTTGGTAAAAAAACTATTGAGTGCTTCAATCAGTCGCAGGTTTTCACCCCGGGTTCGAACGGCCACCCGGAAAAATAAGTGAGAGGATTCAAGCCCCTTATAGTTTTCACAGCGACGGACCATAATGCCATGTTTTTTTAGGCAAAAGTCTGCAACTGCAGCAGCGTCGCCTCCGCTGACAACCTTGATAAAAAGATAATTTGCCTCGGAGCTATAAATTTTGAGCTGGGCAATGTTACGAAGTGCCGTTGCCATCTCCAGGCGTAATTCGCTGCAGGTCTGCCTGGTCTTTACTTGATATGCCGTGTCGTTAAGAGCCGCAGTTCCGACCGCCTGGGCCAGGCTGTTCACCGTCCAGGGTGGCATAGTCTCTTTTACCCGCAGAACAAGAGATGGCGATAAGATACCATAACCAATACGTAAGCCAGGAACCCCATAGAATTTGGTCATGGAGTTCAGGGTCAGAATGTTCGGTGCGGTTGCGCCCAGCGATTGACTTCCTTCTATAAAATCGAGAAAAGCCTCATCGATTAAGAAATAACTTTCTGGAAAATCCTTGATCAGGGCCAACAGTTCAGTGTGGTCAACATTTTTTCCGGTTGGATTGTTGGGAGTGGCAATGATTACCAGATCACCAGGTTGAATAATTGCACTGAGTCGCTTCAAATCAAGAGTAAAATCATCGTCTTCCCGGAGAATGAAATCGACGACCGGCAATCCTGCTACGTGGGCAGCTCTTGCATAATCGACATACGACGGCACTGGAATAACGACCCGTTTACAGGAAAGTACCCGCAGAAACGCATACAGCAACTCTGTTGTTCCATTGCCAACGACAATATGGTCTGTCGATATTCCTGTGTACCTGGCAATAGCTTCGATAAAACTAGTATATTCCGGATCTGGGTAGTGTATGAGATTTTCCAGCTGGCTGCTGATCAGCGGGCGAAACCACTCCGGAGGACCAAGTGGATTAATATTGGCACTGAAATCGAGGAGCTGCTGGTCTTTTTCTGGTGTTTCACGAAGTATTTTATGGATATTGCCGCCATGTTCGAAGGTGTTCATAACTGTTTGCTTGGGTTGCTGTTATAAAAAAGAAAAGGAAGCGGTAAAAGCGACAGCTGTAATCGCCTCAGTCAGCTCACAGACTGCCCCAAGGGTATCGCCTGTCGCTCCACCCAGACAGTTTCTGCACCATCGACCAAAAATAAGAGTTATCACCAATACCGCGATGAGCGTGACAATCAATAGCGACGGCGCTAAGACCGCAAGAAAGACTACCAGTGACAAAAAGGCTAAAAACGCTGCCGTTTTGCTACTGTCGGAATAGAAAAGGCTGCCCAGGCCTCCTTCCGCTCTGGCATACGGCAGGTAAGCCATTGAAAAAAGAATCGCACTTCTACCGGCAAGAGGCATGAAAAAAATCGCCAGGCACAGAGTTTTAGGCGCCATTGTGCTGAGGGCACTATATTTGGCGAGGAGAATACAGACAACCACGACAACGCCCATCGCCCCTGCTCGACTGTCTTTCATGATGCGCAGACAATCTTCACGGGGACGGGAACTGAGCAGCCCGTCGGCACTATCGGAGAGTCCGTCGAGGTGGAGAAACCCCGAGATAAAAGCAAGATAAATAAGCGCGAGAATGGCAACAACCTGCTGGGGGAAAAAAAGGAGTAATAGAGCTGTCCCCAAGTATCCCACAGCACCAATAAGCGCACCGACAATCGGAAAAAACAGCAGACATTCTTTAAACTGGTGTAGGTCGTCTGCTGCCCGCCAGGACAACGGCACAATAGTGAGAAACCGTATTGCGGTGCACAGCTGCGCTAGTCGAAGGGGCCGTCTTTTTTCCGAGGTGGTCATAATACCCTGAGTTGGTTATTTGTCAGCTTGTGCGACTGCGGCTTCTTCAAAGGTTGCCACCTTGGTCAATATCGCCACTGCACCCTCAATTAAGTTCATCGCCACCGCGGCTCCGGTACCCTCTCCCAGGCGAAAATTCAAGTCAAGCAGTGGTTTTTTGCAGCCAAGGGCTTGTTGCATCGCTTCGTGACCTGGCTCGACGGACCTGTGGGAAAATATTAGATAATCTCTGGTAAACGGCTCAATTTTATAGGCAATCAAGGCTGCAGCTGTAGAGATAAATCCATCGATAACCACGGGTTTACCGTTTGCCGCAGCACCAAGGATCAAGCCGGCGAGACCGCCAATCTCAAAGCCACCAACCTTGGCCAGGATATCAAGTCCATCCTTGGGATTTGGTTTATTCACTTCCAGGGCTCTTTTAATGACCGAGATTTTATGTTTGACTTGTTCGTCATCCAGTCCAGTACCTCTGCCGGTTAGCTGTGCAACATCCTTACCTGTGCAAACTGCGGCGATCGCCGTCGATGGCGTTGTATTGCCGATTCCCATATCACCGGTACCAAACACATCGAAACGGCTTGATAAATCGTTGGCAATATCGATGCCGGATTCAACGGCCCGTTTAGCCATGGCCATACTCATGGCTGGGCCGACGGCAATGTTGTTTGTCCCCAGGCCAACTTTTTTATTAATTATTTTATTACGTTCGACCAGATCTTTCAGATCAGCGGCAACTCCCATATCGACCACGAAGACCTCAGCTCCAGCCTGCCCAGCCAAAGCATTAATTCCAGCTCCACCAGCCACAAAGTTGTAGACCATTTGCGGTGTCACTTCACTCGGATATTTAGAGATATTTTCGGCAACAACACCATGGTCACCCGCCATGGTGACAATAGCCTTTCGATGCACCTCAGGTCGAGTTGTTCTCGTCATACCGGCAATATCGATGGCCAAATCCATTAAATCGCCAAGAGCCCAATAGGGAATGGCGAGGTTATCCAACCGATTTTTTGCGGCATCTCTGCTCGCTGAATCCTGGGGGTATATTTTTTCAATTGTTCTTTCGAGAAGGCTCATGACATCATTTTCCTTAATCGTATCCGTTGTATTATTTTTTAAGAACAAGAGGTATCCCACAACTCACCAGGATAACCTCATTTGCTTTTCTAGCTATTGTTTGATTACATGTTCCGACGAGATCGCGGTATTTACGGGCCAAGGCATTGTCCGGCACGATACCGAGCCCGACCTCATTCGTGACGCAAATCACCGTGCCGGCAAAGTTATGTGCAGCCTCGAGCCATTCACGGCACAGCGCGCCAATGAGATGATCATCGACGTGAGTTTTGCGCTCTTCAGCGGTAAAAAGTATGTTGTTCACCCACAGGGTTATACAGTCAATCAGGACAACATCGAACCCCTCGGCCTGTTGCGAGAGAACTGTAGCTAAATCCGTCTCACTTTCAATTGTAACCCAGCCCCGGCCATGGCGCTCCTGCTGATGTCGCCCGACCCTCTCCGACATCTCCGGATCAACTTTTGGGCAGGTTGCCACAAAAAGACGTTGTGTCGAGAGTGACTCAGCCCGTTCTAAAGCATATGAGCTTTTACCACTTCTCGCGCCTCCGGTCACAAGAATAATTTTTGCCATCCTCTCAGCCTTTAATATTGAAACCAGTAAGAACCCCACCTTCGGGATACAGACGAAGCGAACAGAAACAACCTGGATTGATATCAAACACCAGGTACTTTTCTGCTTGCAGACCAAGAAGAAGGCAGAGGAGATGTCTGATAACCCCACCATGGGTGACCACCAGAATCGTATCTTCGTCCATACTTTCCATCTCGGCTCGGAAAGTTGCTATACGCCTGGAAAAAGCAGCTAGAGATTCCCCTTCAGGAAAGGAAAAACGGTTGGGATCTGCCACCCAGGATTCAACGAGTTCTTGATCGTTGCAAACAATTTCGGTGAAATTCTTCCCTTCCCATCGACCAAAATCTATCTCTCGCAACAGCTCGCTAAATTGGCAGAAAATTGGAAGATTGAGCTCCGCCAGGGTTTGTCGACAACGGAGCAGAGGGCTACATAATATTTTAGCAACGCCTTGTTCTTGCAACACTATGGCCGTTTTGCGCACCTGTTCCCTGCCTTCCTGGGTTAAGGGCGCATCGGTCGAACCAATGTACCGCCCGTGCAGGCCAGTATCGCCATGACGCAAAAAATACAGCTTTTTTGCTTTCATTTATCCTATCCTGTTGAACACCGGGGGGGAACGGACTCCATTTTCCCTATCATATAATTTAGAGTTTCAATACTCTAAAACAAGGCGATATTCAAAGGAAATTATGGAAAATTCGGCAAATCTAAGACAAACCTGGAAGGATAGAGAGTTTTTTCTTACTTTCTCGGCCAAAAATCATTGTACTCTATGTGACAAACTCGTAAAAAGCGCGAACTTGAGATGGTTAAGAAAAAAACTTCATATTCGAGGCGTGTGACTTTTACTATTATTACGGTGTACTAAGGTACGTCGTAATGGTAGTGAAATCCAACCCCCAAAGGAAGAACCCTTGGGGTACAACGAAGAAGATGAAGAATTCTATGCCCTTTGGGTAGCTTTTACGACACCATCATATGTTATAACTCAGCACGGACACAGGGGAATTCCTGAAAATATCTTCAGCAGTCGTACCATACATATAGTCCTGGAAATTGGTCCTGCCCCTTGAACCGATGACCAGAAGATCAGCTTTTTCATCATCGATTATCTGCAGAATCTGCTCAACCGGAATACCGTTTTTGATGATTGCCCGGCAAGAAACTTTTTTTGAGACCCATTGTTGTATCAGTTCAGTCATTTGCAGCAGTCGCTTTTTCTCCTCCTCTTGTATAAATTTAGCCACGATATCTCCGGTGAAGTGCTCATCATTAATCGCCATTCCCACCTCTTCAATTCGCTGTTGATTAATTACGTTTACCGCCACAATCTCGGCCGAATTATTTTCAGCTACCCATGATGCATATTCGAGAATTTTCGGAGAATAGTCAGAAAAATCAATGCCGACCACAATTCGTTGGATATTTTTCATTGTCATCCCCCCAGGCTATTGATGGCGAGTGAATTTTTCCCGGTTTCTAACACTGAGAACTGGGACAGGTGAATGTCGGAATACCTTCTCTGCGGTAGAGCCGTGAAGCGTTCCAATGAGATTACTTCTGCCTTTGCTGGCGATAACTACAAGATCAACTTTTTCGGATTGAATGGCATCCAGTATTACTTTGTACGGAATCCCTACATGAAATAAAATCTTTATCTGTGCCTTGTGATCCTGAAAATTTTCATCAATCATTTTGCCCATTATTTTCTGCCGTTCAGTCTGTATTATCTTTATATAATTCTCAGGATTGATCTTTTCAGGAAAATGATGACTCACATTTTTTACAACATCGATATCTTTGCTGTTGATAACATTAAGAAGTAAAATCTCCGTCTGCTGTCCTTTGACGATAGCGAGTGCAGACGCTATTGTCTCTATTGTATAGTCGGAAAAATCCACACTAACCATTATCCGTTTGATTTTTTTCATTGAATGACCCTCCTTTTCCTACAAACCTTTGGCAATCAATACGTCACAAGGGGGATCGGACAATATCTCTCGCGCCGTGCCTCCAAGCGTATAAGGCATAAGACTGACATGGCTATGGGTGCCGATTGCTATAAGATCGGGTTTAATCTTAGCAGCTGCAGTAAGCAGACAAGCGTATGGTTCACCTTTCGCTGTTCCAAAATGAAAGTTTTGCGGTGCGACTTTATGCTTTTTCAGCAGTCCTTTGTTCTTTTCGACATATTTTTCCAGCTTGTCGTTGGCAAGATCCGCCAGAACGTCTTCCATGTATCTGGCCATATGACCACCCATATACATAAAAGAATGGATCAGATGAAATGCACTTTTTGGCGCCAGGTCAAGAGCAAGATGAAAGGCTTGGGTTGATCCATCTGAAAAATCTGCTCCGACCAGAACATTGCCATACTCATTTTTCGGTTTATCCCTGACCATCAAAACAGGCGTAATTCCTTTACGAATGACCCTCTCAATAGTGGTTCCGACGAACATATCAAGCAATTTAACCTTGCCATGTATACCCATGACAATCAGGCCGGCTTTAACTTTTTTGCCATGGTCAATAATTTTTGAAAATGTTTCCCCACCTTCTATTACGGTAAAAGTCGTTTGCGATTTTTTTATTCCCTTGGTCGTTGCCAAAATATTTTTCAGGGTATCTTCAGCATCTTGTTTCAGAGAAATTGCAGATTTTTTCTTGCTGGAGAAGGCATACACCGGGCATACATGTACAATATGCAGTTTGGCCGAGAGATTTGCTGCAAGCTTTACTGCCCGACCAAAAGCACGATTACTTTCCGTTGCGAGATCAGTTGCCAGAAGTATATTTTTCATATTTCGACTCCTTTTATTTTTATAAAATGTAGATCCAATCCCAGTTCTTTTGGACATTGCTCAAGCCTTCAACAACTAATTTTGCAGAGATTGTGCCAGGAATGATAAATTTATAAAGAAATAGTAATTTCAAATAGATAAGAAAAATAAATAAAACTCTAAAAAGAGATAAAGAAAGTAATCTACAAAAAATTGCAGATAGAGTTTTGCAGCTTTTTGGCAAACCGTCTGAGCCGCTATGGAATTTGCAGGATCCTTCGGCGGTAGCGAAGTGTCGAGTATTTAAGATGAAGAAGTTTGGCAGCGCTGGTCTCATTGGCTCCTGTCAGCCGTAAAGCTTCTTCTATGTACTGTTTTTCAATAGATGCCAATAAAGAAGGCAGGTCAATGCCTTTTTGGGGTAAGGTGACCTGCTGTTGATGAGCCAGATGCTGAGATTCATGGGTTTGGCAAATCTGCTCGGTCCCGATATTTTCCAGAGTAATTTCAGGCCCTTTGGCGATAAGGGTTGCTCTTTCAATAATGTTTTTCAGTTCTCGAATATTGCCACGCCATTGAATGTGCTGCAGCGCTTGTTCAGCTTCTGGAGTTAAACCAGTCAGCGATTTGCCGAATTTGTTGCTGAATTCCAGCAGAAAATGTTTGGCTATGGGCAAAATATCTTCCGGACGTTTATTCAGTGAAGGGACTTCAAGCTTAACAACCCCAATCCTGAAGAAGAGATCCTCGCGAAAAGTGCCTTCATCTATCATTTTTTCAAGATTTTTATTGGTTGCCGATACTACTCTGGTCTGGACGTGGAGTGTTTTTGTTCCACCGACTTTATAAAACTCTCCCGACTCCAGAAATCGCAGCAATTTGGCCTGGGCAGCCAGATCAAGATCGCCAATTTCATCGAGAAAGAGCGTACCGTCTGCGGCTTGTTCTATCAGACCTTTTTTGCCGGACGGATGCGCCCCGCTGAAAGCCCCTTTCTCATAGCCAAACAGCTCGCTCTCCAGCAGATCTTTGGGAATGGCTGCACAGTTGACCGGGATTAATTTGCCTTGAAAATTTGGGCTTCTGAAATGGATAGCACTGGCGATGAGTTCTTTGCCGGTACCTGATTCACCGAGGATAAGAATCGGGGTATCAGGGCTCTTGGCAACAGTTTCTAGGTACTGCATTACATCCTGGATAACTTTGCTTTCGCCGATAAAAAATGGCAGATTTTCCTTGAGATATTTTTCCTGTAAGAATTGGACTTCTTTTTTCAGCCTGATGCTTTCAAGAGCATTTTTTATAGTCACCTCCAGAGCATCCATCTGCAGAGGTTTTACCACATAATCGTAAGCACCAAGCCGCATTGCCGAAATAACTGTTTGAATATCTTCAAAGGCGGTGATCATAATGACCACAACATCAGGATATTCTTTTTTTATCGTCCGCAAGGCGTCAATGCCGTTCATTTTTGGCAGGCCTATATCGAGCAGCACCAGGTCCGGGATATCTTTTTTCATCGAATGCAGAGCAGTTTCGGCGGTGAGAAAAGATTTGGTCCGATAGTCTTTTTGCAGGCTTAAGGCTATTCCTTTGGCTAAAGACTGTTCGTCATCGACGATATAAAGGGAATATGCTTCCATCAGGGAGTGGCCTCTCTTTTGACAGGAAATTCAGCCGTAATGAGGGCACCCCCCCAATGGCTTGTGTCTACATGTAAAGAACCATGGTGGTCGCTTATGATCCTGTGACAGATACTCAAGCCAATACCTGAGCCATAATTCTTGGTGGTAAAAAACGGATCGAATATTTTGTCACGTAGTTCGGGAACAACCCCTGATCCGGAATCGGCAACGGTTATGACAATATACATCTGTCCGTCACCACTTCTTCTTTTTGATGTTTGTACCAACAACTGCTTTTTTCCCTGGGCTTCCATCAATTCTTCTATCGCATTGGTAAGCAAGTTTAACACCAGCTGTTCGATCAATTGTCCATCGAGATAACATTCAGGGAGGCTGTCATCCAGTTTCGCCTCCAGTACGACCCCACTTTTTCTAATGGTCACCGCCGAAAGATCGATAGCCTTCCGCACGCATCGGTTTACCTTCATTAACTGCATGGTATGCTTGCTCGGTTTGGAAAAATCCATAACCCTTTTTACGACGGTTTCAATCTTATGGGATGCAGTATCCATTTCGACGATAGCCTCTTTAATGTCAGGTAAATTTGTAGTATCGATGTATTCACCGGCAAGAAGCCTTTTCAAGATGCTTAAATAAATATTGATGGTCGATAAAGGATTTCTGATTTCATGAGCAATCCCTGCTGCAACCCGTCCGAGGGAGCCCATTTTGTCCTGAATGGTAACAAGACGTTCCAGTTCCCTTCGCTCCGTAATGTCACGGGCAAAAACACAATTATATTCCCTGCCGCTAAAGGCGATGTAATTGATATGAATTTCTACTGGAATGGCCTCCCCGGATTTACCATGATGGCTGGTTTCCACTCGCCAGTTTTCCTGCCGCTTAATAAATTCCCAATCCTTAAAAAACTTAGCAAGAGTCAGGCCAGGGTTAATATCGAACACGGTCATCGACAGAAGTTCTTCTCTTTTATAACCGAGTTTACTGCAGGATGTGTCGTTCACATCAACAATTCTGCCGTCAGGATCGACCCAGTAAATCATATCATTGGCGTGGTCTATGGAAAAACGGGTGAACTGCAAGGCCTCGTTTACCTGATGTTTTTCGGTGATATCCTGGGCGGTGGAGATAATCAGGTTCTGTTCGAATAACGGAATACCACGAACCGTGACAACCCGTTGTTCACCCTCCTGGGTGGTGGGAAGAAGGTTTTTCCATATCATTTTGGCCGGATCACGGGTCGATATATCTCGCAAAACCCTCTTTTTAATCACTTTTCTATATTTCGGATCAGGGTAGACGCAATCGAAAAAAGCATCAAAACTGGTCATGGCTTCCTTGGGCCAGCCGTAGATATGCATAAATTCTGAATTCATATAGTGAACGGCCCCACCATCGAGCGTATGCACAGCAAGCCCTATGGGCAAATTGTCCAGGATGGTTTCAATGAACTTTTTGCGTTTTCGCAGCTCCTCCTCGCTTTCTTTCAGATCTTCATAGGCTTTTTTGCGGGCATCACCTTCTTTTACCAGGCGGGCGTAAGCAGTTGAGAGTTCCTTGGTGCGTTCCACCACCCGTATTTCAAGTTCTTGGCGTTCTTGGTAAAGAACCGACTCGAGTTGCCGGCGTTTGGTGATGTCGCGATTGCTGGCCCTACGACCAAGATTTTCGCCGGCGCTCCCAAATACGGATTGGCAAGAATGAGCTATCCATTTTTCTTCGCCTTCCCGGGTAATGATGCGAAAATCCAGGTGCGAAGCTCCCTCACTTTTAATTTCTTTGTGCTGATGGTGGAAAAACTCTGCCTGATCGTCTGGATGTGTTATCTCGGTGAGCAAACCAGAATTTTCGATAAATTCCTCCCGGCGATAGCCGGTGATCCGTTCACAGGAAGGAGAAATGTAGACATGGTTGCCGGCTGGATCTATCCAATACTCCCAGTCATAGGTGAATTCTGCAACGGCGCGGAATTTGTTTTCACTAAGCCGTAACGCCTCTTCAACTCGCCTGCGTCGGACAATCTCCATTTTCAGGTCAGCATTCATTGCTGTAAGCTCGAAGGTTCGCTCCTCAACTCTTCTCTCCAATTCCACGCGCGCGTTGAATAAGGCCTCTTCCGTTTGCTTGCGGGTGGTTATATCCTGTAAAGTTTCTACTGCACCAACGGTATTGCCCTGATCATCTTTTAGCGGGGCAGCGGTAAAGAATAACCACCTGCCGTTATCTCCCAGGCGGGGAAAGAAATCTTCAGCTTCATAGGCGCCATCGATTACGGTCGACTCTTGAATTCTCTCACCAAAATGTTCGATCAATATCTCTTTCGACGCATTATCGACAATAAGATCGACCATGACTGGTTTTTCTTCCATATAGAAGGCCAGCCACTGTTTTCTGGTACCAATAATCGTGCTTGCTGCTATACCTGTCAGTCGCTCACAGGCAATATTCCAGTGAGTAATGATATGGTTGTGGTCTATTGCAAAGGTTGGAATCAAACTTTTTTGCAGGATTTGGGCAATCATTGAGCTCCTCCGGGACAAAGTCTCGTCTCCCTCTTGTTACCTACCGGACATGCCCGAATGAGATCTTTTTTATTGTGTCGACGCTCTCGTACGGCAGTAATAACAATTTTGCAAGGCTCCACAAAACAGATGCAGTATTGGTAGAGGTTGCAAATATCTTAACATCTGTAATGTATAAGCTGCTTAAAATATATAATATTTACCACCTTTGCAAGGAACACCAATGTTTTTGTTTTTGGTCAGGCATAAAAAGGCACTCTCCATTACAAATCAACGCCGGATCTGTAAAAATTTACAGATTATATAAAAAAAATTGCAGTTATTGGGAAAGAGATGCGAGATGAAACTGCGGGACTCTCTTTTGTGCTCATAAGAAGGGAGCCGGCTGGAAAACAGCAGAGCAGAGAGTAGCGAAATGAAATGATCGTAGAATATTTAAACTCCTTTTATTATTGCAACCTACCTTGAGATGTACCTAACACCCCACAAGGGGGATATAAATTGCAGAAACCAGAATCTAATCTGACGGACCCTGATGCTCAGACTCGATCAAATCTGATAATCAGCTGAAACCTGCCCATCAATAGTATTGCATGGCATGAAATTACTATCTGTCAAACAGCAGGTCGAAAATGGAGTAAATTCTTAGAATGGATTTTGCCGAGAACAGCGAAGTTGCCATCCCAGGGGTATCACGAAAAATCTCAAATAAATCCTGCTAGCAGTTCAAAAATGTTGCCATTTTCACCTGCAGTCAACTAACACATAAATTTCATGGTTGCAGGTGGACCACGAGCTTTTGAAAGGCGGTCTTAATTCCTTTTTTTTCCCGTTCTGCTGTTTGCTCCAAAAACGATTACTTATCACCAACCCACAGTTGTACCGGGCGTAGGCGCCGGATTTTAACTTGGCCTAGGGCAAGTTCCAGTTCGCTTCGGATGCACTGCTCCTCCACCCGGGCCGCAAATTCGTCAGCCTGTACGGCACACATGCTAAGATCGGAGTGATCGACCTTCCCAATGAGTGCATGACGACAGATCTCTGCTGATTAATCCATTCGTTGTTCTGCACGCCCTGACATAAAAACGGACAATCTCTGTTTCCAAAATAAACATACGACTCCTAAGAGACCACTATTGAGTATCCCTCCCAAAGGGGTTAAAATTCTTTTTCTTGCAATATTCACCTTATAATAAAAATTTTATCCTCGGAGATAAACGAAGACTCCGTCACCAAACATATGCCTTCTGTAAAATTTATCAAAGTACCCTTTAATAAACGAACTCAACTGCAATAAGTGAAATAGATGTCTTACCGGTACCCCTTATCCAGATTGAAAGGGTATTGTATTCGGAGTCAAGATCCATTTCTCTAATTGGGAATGTCTTAAGATAAGGTTCTTCTTTAACAATTGTTTCTTCAACTATTATTCTCCGAAAATGTTTATTTTCCTTATGGTTCCAACCGCCCTTGATTAATTCTATCTGGATCTCACCTTCATTCTTTTCCCCTGCAATCCGAAGTGCGGTCACTTGGGTGACGCTCGGTGGAATGGGAATAGCCATTGTGCCGGCGGCGTCAGCCGGGGCGTCTGGATCTTCATCGTTTGCCGAGCGAGATTCCGTGGCACCAACTCTGAAGGAAGGTGGCGGTTTTTCCTCCCCTTTAAGTGGATTTGCCAGTGGAATTGGGCGAAATGGCATGCGCACCCACCCTCTTCGTAAAGAGTTATCTAAATTCTCGGCTTTAATGACACTCATCGCCTGTCCTTTGGCATATTGTGTCTGCGAGTAATCGATTGCTTCGTCTAGCAGGTTGCCCTGATCGTCCAGATGCAGAAGGGCGAGTGTCACGCCATCATCACTTTCGGAATTCTTGGATAAGATGATAGATGCAGAATATTGGCATCTATTTTTTTTATTAGAAGAGATTTCGTCTGCATCGTCCTCCTCGTAGACGAGACTTACGGTGACCAGATCGTTGGCGTCGAACTCAGCCAAACTTATATTGTTTTTTGTGTCTATCGCTATTTCGTTTCCTGATTTGTCAATGGCAAGACCACTGCTTATCATGATAGATTTGGTATTCTCACATGAAATAGTCAGTCCCTTGACAACGCCTGTCCCATGTAGCTTTTGATTATGCATCCGGCGGGCATTAATGTGATATTTCTGCTCTTCGAGAAAATCATCTTCTAGTAGCAACTGGCTATTATAGTAATGCGGTTTCTGTCCTAATATGGTTTTAATTTTTTTCATGGATAGCCTCTTCTGGAAAAATCAATGCGTCAAACCCATTAAAACGAGTCTCATAACTCAGGTTGTATCGTCTTGCAGGTTCAGCTCGTATAGTGTGTGGGCTGGCTTGGCATGATCGATGACCCGCCGTATTTTCTCTTCAAGTATAAATTTAAATTCTTTTATTGTGCTCGAACCTTCAGGAAGGAAAACAGTTATATCCACCCTGAACCAAAAAGGTCTGTCTTGCTCAAATCGTGTAGTCGAACCGATTCTAGCTTTCCCGAGAATGAAATTGCCCATGTTTTGATCTTCCACCGCTACCTTTTTTATTTCCGGAATGATACAGGTTAGTATTTCTTTCAAATAATCACTTGTGCCTCTTTTGGCATAGAGTGGAACGATATGAGCGATAAGTTGCCGTTTTGCATTCTCGCTTAAATCTTCTGTATCACTGAGGGCTACCCATTGTGAAAGCCATGGTATGAATTCCCTTGGTGTTTCATATGCATCAAAGAGAGAGGGAATCGTGGCGATACTATCAACAATGGGCCAGGTTTCCATAATGGACAATCGTCGCTTTTCTTTGTTTGGGTGATCCTGTTCTATCCCATATAATATATCTTCGAAAATTGCTAGCAGGGACGCAAGGTCATCCGACCCATGATAGATTGCAGGAAGCATGGGCAACAATTGTTCTGTGTCTCTTCTCATCGTTTTTATCCTGTTCTAACAACCTTCGATTACTTTCTTTTATATGGGGGATGCATCAAAAGCTCATCCTTGTGTATCGTAACCTTTACGAGTTCGTAAGGACGAAGTTTTATCGATATAAGCCGCCCATATTTATCCCTTACCAACCTTTGTTCACCGGCCTCCATGGCACAGCCGATCCGAGTATTTTCGCCAATCCTTGCTGCCGAGGGAACACCGATTTGGACGCCGATTACACTTTTGCTTGATTCCCAGGTTTTTCTTGTAATGCTCAAGCGAACAACCCGGATGTCTTTGACAAAGTCAACTCCATCTATCTTATCCAACTGTTCATATATCTCAGAGAGATAGACAGTACGGCCAAACGACCACCCTTCGCTATTGGTTTTGGGGTCAGGAAGAGGATTGAAGAAATCTTCAATCTTTTTAACACACTCTACTTGAAGATCATGTGGGTCTGCACAAGGAAGTGAATGGATAGCTGCACCGATCGACAGATAGAGGTACTGGGGCTCAACCACATGAAGTCTGGTTGTGAGAAGTCTTTTTTTCTCAAGTTCGGCCCGAATTTTTATAAGCAGGGCTTCAATGGTTTCAGGCCGCTGATTGTCGTCAGGAACAATCACCAGGCTGATGTGGCCTGAGCTGTCGCTCCCTCGCATTTCTTGGTCCGGCGTTGAAAGATTTGTCCGCATAAAACATTTCACCCGTCTAACTGAGGAAGCGGAGCCAGTTTTTGCTGAACTGTCTTGTACAAGTTTTTCATAGTCTTCCGAAGTCACAGCGCGTTGTGGCTTTCTCAGTGCCAGGACAGCATGATCAAGGGCTTCATCAACCTTTTTTATAGGAGTGTCAGGAGCTGCTAGCTCCTCTTTTTCACTTTCTTTTACTTCTCGGAGCAATTGCAGGAATTTTATTTTGTTCTGCCGGGAGATCCGATTCAGACGATAAATTTGCAATTCTGAAAAGTAGGCCAAAAGCTCGATCAGAGTGATACCTGGATCAGCAGGGTTGTGATTTGTCCACTCCGGCGCATATCTGGGCAGCATGGCAAGAGCTTCCTCCACGAGGTCGGTAAATCTTCGATCATCCAGGTTCGGAATATTCAGGGGCATGTTTTATGCGGTCTCCTTCCCGTGTAATTTACCAGTCCAAGTTAACTTTATGCTGCCCGGAACTCGCTAAATATAGCCCGTTTCGCAAGACCCCGGGGAGCGGTTCTATAGTTTTGATATACAGAGAACGGACGGCGTCCAAACCTTCAATTGATTCGAGCAGTGCATAGTAATCTGATTCCTGGGGCATTTGACCGAAATCCCATCCTCGTCCATGGAAACCTCCGGAAAGAGGGTGAAGAAATCTCTCCAGTTTGAGACGACATAATTCGACAAGATTTTTTCCCGTTTTATTGGCAGAGGCAATCACTTCGATTTCCAATGTAACTTCGACGTATTCAGGCCCAAACAGCAGGAGTTCGACATCAGGAATTTTGCGTTCATTTATGAAGTTACTGATCTTACGCAAGAGAGCAGCATCAGGGGTCGGCTTCCGTTTATGGCTGTGCGGAACAACAATGAGACTAACGACCCCGGCTTTGATGTTTTGTCCTTGCTTTTCGCTGGACAGGTCGCGGTTGGGGACACATTTTGCCTTTGCCACCGCCGGTGCAGCACGCATTGCCAGATCCTGATAATCTTCCAGAGTTACAGCGCGGTCACGATGTCTCAGTTGGCTTGTTCCTCTACGCCTGACTGAAACCCAGTCCTCTATTTCCCGTCCACCTGCTGCAGCTTCGAGGTTCACGACGGAATCAACATAGAGAACACTGTTTCTCAGTTGTGTGATACTTCCGGCCGGCTTGTTTCCTGAGGCCCCCCCTCCGGTTTTGTACTTTCTGAGTCTGACATTGTTCGTTCCCGGAGGTGGTATAAGACCATTGATTCCATTGCCAAAGAGAAACGTTCCTTTTTGACGATCGACTACAAAGTGACGCGCACTATTATCTGATGTGAGAAAATCACTCACTTCACTCCAGGAGACTCTGATCTCTTCGATATCGCCCTGCCAGTTGCGGATTACCGTTAGAGCCTCATTGTCATCCTGTTCGCTGATTTTAATCAGCTCTTTTTCAGATGGTATGGCGGGCTCCACTATTTCTAGTTCCAGATCTTGCAGGGGAGGCCTTCTAGCCGAGTTAAAAATTTGATTTGGCAGGCCATTGCTTGAGCCCAGTATTTCATTTTCAATGGTATTTGTATGTACAGCCGGTACTGTATTTAACAGGATTCGGTTTATCCTTGGTCGGCAGTCGTAATCACCATTAGTCCACAAAATTCGCAACCAGTGGAGTTTTATTTTACTGTCACCACTATTTCCAAAATCATAGTCAAAAGAGCATTCCTGCCAGGGGGCAATATCCTCCGGGGTCCGAATATGGACGAGCCCTGACACAGTCAGTGATTCTGTCATATCGCCGACCCGCAGGTCAAACCAGTCATTCCCGTTCCAATATTGCCATACTAATTCGGCGTGCGATTCTGAACTATCCGTACGAACAAAGAGTCTTCCGTCATATCCGCAGATATTAAAATAAAGATCTATTGAAGTATCCGGCAAGGTTTTGGACTCTGTCTCGGGAGGCATTAACCCTAAATATAAGGCCCTGTGATGCCGGTATGCCTTGGGCAGGATGGAAAAGGAGGTGCCTTCAGAGATTGCATTATAAGAGAAATGGGTATTGGTGACGATATGTTCAGGAACCGCCGGACCGCTTGAAAATGAAGACGTGATATAAATAAATTCGATACTGGGTGGAGCTGTTTCCTGGGGAGATTGGCCATATATACCGTAATTACCAGAAACAAGCCTTGCCCTGATCCAGGGGGCCGTCGAGCCGTTGATAGTTGCTGGTGTGAAATCTGCGGGAATTATAAAAGATACCTTGCCATCTTTGGTGAAGGCCTCGGTTCCATCCTGATGGACCAATAATTTCCACCGCCTGCCGTCCCACGACTCCCAATGAATGATGGGCTTGCCACTCTTGTCAACCGGCGGAAGAGGAGAGTTTTCACCATAGGAGGCAGGGTTAGTCATTTTGACAATGAGTGATATCGCTGTATTAGGTCTACTAAAAGCAGGGTCTTGTATATAAAATACATCACCAAAACGAGGTACCTCGCCGAGTGGAAAGAAATCCTTAGATAAATCTAAGGGAATAGTGTTCCAAAGAGCACTTTCAATAGGATTCTCCTCCTGACTCGATGTGCCCGTAATTGTCGTTTTTTTTATTTTGGGTATTGAACGAGGCAAATCAATACTTTTTTGTGAAGCATGTAGCTTTATGGGATTCAAGAAACGGCAACAGAGCCAGTGGCCTTTCCTGTCAAATACCTCGCAGGTCGGCCAATCAGGGAGATTGTCGAAAATTACTTCACCGCTTTGCGCAAATTGTGAGGTGGTATCCGAAAGAGGAGAAAGGGGAATCAGTCCATCTCGGCTAGGGATAAACCATTGAAGGTGTTGCCCTGACTGGAGAGCAACATCTTCGTTTTCTATGGTAAATGTGAGTCGAAGTTCGTTAATTTTCTCCATACTGAAAATGGAGTCATGTGTCAGGTACAATTCGCAAGGGATAGAGTTGGTAACAGTAAACAGAAAATCACCGGTATTTGCCTGCAGTGCCATTGACGCCAGAGAGCTTTTGTCCTTATAGAGACCTTGCAAAGGATCGAAGCTAAACAACTTTTTTAATGTGGTATTGGTAAGGTTTAGATTGCACGTTGTCTCAAAAACGGCTGGTTCAGTTTCCCCCTCACCGGGAGGTGCTGCCACTTTGGTAGAGGCTGGGATATATATTGTATTGCCATTCGCCGGAAGTTTCTTGATCGGCATGAAAGTCAAGGAAGTCTGGGCTGCCGTTGGTGGCATGCGTGAGGTTTGCAAAATGTTTAAAAAAGCATCGAAGTTTTTTTCAGGAGCTCTGTTTAACCTTTCGATAATAAGTTCACAATAACGTGAAAATACCTGTAGCAGGGCCGCAGTAAATGGATCGCTCCTCTGGATATCGATACCAAGGCGTGTTCGCAGGGATTCGGAAAGTATTTCAAGGATCTGGTCCCGTGAGCGATTATCTATGTTCGGCGCGTCCAGCATGTTTACGGTCTTCCCCTTTCAAGGTAGAACGGGTAGACCAGATTGAACCGGCTATCCGTGGCTCGGACCCTGTATGAAATGGTTAATATAATAGCTTCTTCTTGTGTTCCTGCAGAATTTGCCTCAACCTGGAGAACTTCAATGCGTGGTTCCCAGTTGAGCAATGCTTCCCTGACGTAATGTTCAGCGAGTCCACGGGTAGAAGCATTGTTGGGATCAAAAATCAGCTCATGGAGTCCGCAGCCGAAATCAGGTCGCATGACTCGCTCCCCTTTACTCGTTGACAAGACTATCCGGATGGCCTGTTGGATGCTATCCTCGTATTTGGCCAAAGCAAAACGGGACATGTCAGTAGTACTTCGCATCACGGGAAATTGCCAACCAACACCAAGAAATTCAGTCATGTCGCGTGCCTCCTCTCTTTTTATCCGCCGATGAGCACCGTCATTTCACCCTTGACGATCTTGTTCGGCGGCCCCACCGCTTCTAGTACTGTATTACCCATCCTGCTGGCTTGAAGACCGTTAATCAATACTGTCTGTGAGCCGTCTATAACCACTCCTGGACCGTGTGGCGGAATAGGCAGGGGGGTAGCGCAAGAATGAATATCAGCGCCGCCGGCCATACTGGTGATCATGCTGCCCATCTGGGCCGCTGCTGCCGCCTTGGTAGCTTCCTCGGCAGCCTTTGCTGCGGGGGCCCCCGGAGTACCCGCCGCCGCAACGGTAGCAGCCTCGGCAGTTTTGATGACTGCATCTGAAACCTGCTTTGCCGATTGCAAAGCGCTGGCCACTCCGGCCGGCACCCCCCGCCAGGCGGGAAGTGACCCTATAAAGACGTTTGGACTGCCGGGCCCCGGTGTGAGTACAGGGGGCAGAGGATGCACTACATTATCTGTTATTCTTGCAGCGGGTTTTCCTGGCATTTTGTTTTTTCCTTTGTCAGTTCAAGTGGATCAGCGCTCCTTTGACAGTGACCTGACCACTTGCTTTTACATCGATATTCTGAGCAGCTTGTACCGTTATTGCCGCCTGTGATTTCATTTCAATACCGTTGGCCTGCAAAGTTAGTTTTCCTGTTTTTGACTTGATAGTAATATCCGAATCGGCCTCAATGATGATGCTGTTGTTGGCCGTATCGATGGTTATTTTGTTGTTGCCGCTCTTGTCTATGATTTCAATGGTTTCGTTTCCTGATTTGTCGTTGAATCGCAAGACGTGACCACTTCTGGAATGGATCGCCCTGTTGTTGTTTTCACCGTCGGCGTTGGAATCCGGTGGTGAATCTTTGCCATTCCATAAGGAACCTATAATATATGGGTGGTCAACGCGACCATGATCGAAGGCGAGTAAAACTTCGTCATCCACTTCCGGCAGAAAATAGATGCCCCGATTTCTTCCTGCCATTGGGGTGATCACCCTGGCCCAGTTGCTCTCGACATTGTCGCCGAGCCAAGGAAATTTCACCTTGACTCGATGCATGTTTTCCGGGTCTTGATTGTTGGTAATAACGCCGACGACAACTCCAAAAAAACGGTCTGTTCTTGTGGCTGTTCCCAAAAGACCATGCAATACCAGGTTGTCCATTATGTTGCGTTCCTCCTTACGGTAATAGCTGTCCGGTAACCGCTGCTGGGGCTATATCTATGTTCAGCGCTGGTGACATAATATGGGCCACTGAAGCGCCGTCCTACGCCCTCGATTTCAACGAGAGCCCCGGCGCGAAGATCGGCACTTCCTATACAGAGACAATATCCTTCTATATAGGTCATTGCTATCTCTTTCAACAAGCTTGCGGCAAGCTGGTCGGCCTCGGCCTGACTGAGAACCGGCAGGTCGACTGTTGTCTCGCCGGTATTACCGAAGGCTTGCCGAGCTGCGGTGGAGCCGGTGGCGGAATTACCCATGCGCGGTTCTTCCCCGGCTCCTGATCGTGCTACGTATTCTTTCTTGTTGCTGGGATCCCACCCTCGCACAAAGACTTCTTCAACTTGACCCATGGTACTCAAACGGACACTGAAATCGATAAGTTCGACCTCTCTTCTCAAGGTAACCGTAGCATTACCCTTATTGCGTCGCGCACGAAAATAAAGGCTGCGATCGGAGACCACCAACTCATAGCCGATTCGCTGCGCCCTGCTTTGCAGGAATTCGAAATCGGACTGGTTGTGTTGCAGGATATAATCGAATGTCACCTGTGAATCTTCCGTTTCAGGTGTCAGGCCCCAGTCACCGGCGACCTGAGCGGCTATTTCACTATCTTTCATGTTGGTGAAGGATCGAGTTTTTATTTTGCCCATGAGACGGTGTCGTCGATCATAGCCTCGCACGGTTAGCGTTGGGGGTGCATCTTCAGGAAAATCTGGTTCAAGACCGGTGATTTCCCCCTTAAACAAAGTTTGCAGGTTATCGCGGTAACCCATTTTTATTTCGATGTTATTGCCGGATTCAAACATGTCATCGTCAATCCACTTGACCTGCATTTCTACGCCATCCCAGCAAAGTAAGGTAAAGGTAAAGGTGCCAACCGAATTGACATCTTCCAGCACACTTACCGAAATGAGGTCAGCCCTTACCTCTGTGAGTATATCCTGTTCGTCAATGCGAACCTGCAGGTCTGGTATAAGGGTATCGATGCTTTGACGATCTGCCATGTTGCCTCACTTTTCCTTACAATTTTCTCTCGTTACTTTTCTTGTGTTGACCTGTTGCTCAGGGTTGGGATAATAAGTTCTGTTCCGGGCTCAATAACAAAAGGATTGTCAATACCATTCATTTCAGCAATCGGTCGCCAGAGACCCGGCTTAAGGTAAACATCTGCGGCAATACTACTGAGGGTTTCACCACGTTTGACAACCCTTTTCTTTACAATATCCGATGACTCCGTATTCTGTTTTCTCTGGTCCTCGGCATTTGTTCGCCACTCGTTAAAGGTGCATGTACACTTTGCTCGCACTGGTGTGCCGTCTTCCATGAAGAGGATGAACTGTTGATTCATACTTACCAGGACGCATTTGAAAAACATGCTCGAAGTTCCCCAGGACAGTTCACAAACCGGTGGCCTGTGTTTATCAGCATAAACCAGTGTCAACTTAAAGAGTTTGTCTGTATATTTGCGAACGCTTTCTTTCTTTGCTGACTCGCTGTCATATGTGTCAAAAAACAAATCTAAATTGAGTGATCGCGGTTGTCCGTTTTTAAACTGCAATTCGGGAACATCACGTTCCTTAGCTGCCTTTTGCTCCCATTGGACGGTTTTAGCAAAAACCAGTTTATCTGGATTAAAAAGGGCCTTTATGTTTTCACCCCACTCTGTATGTATGGTTAATTTTGCTAGATCCATTTGCTATGACCTCTGCGTTCGCGCTCTATTGTCAGTTTACGCATGATTTTCAACCATGTTTTTTCCACCAATTCATCAAGATCTAAAGCCGCCTGAGTATTCCCGGTGGCCAATTGAGGTGTCTTGTTTTCTACACCGGTGCCAGTTGACGGTGGACCGACAACTCCGGCAGCTGAAGTCTCTTCGGCAAGGCTGAGTGGACTGGTTTGCACTACATGGCTATTACTTGCCTTGTTTGATAACGAGTGTCCTCTGACTTGACTGGAAGGTGTTGGTGCCAAAGGCATATCCTGCCCGACAAGACCTGTCTCCCGCGAAGATTCATTTCCAGAATGAACTCGGATCATCTGCGGGGAAAGATCTCCATCACCTATCGGAGGAACCGACCACTTCAAGAAGAGTCTGGAGGTGGCTGCGTTGGAAGCTGTGTTATTTGTGAGATGCTGTACGAACGGTTTTTGACCTCCGGGATAAAAAGGCCTGCTTTTTTGGCTCTCGACAATATGCAGCGAGCCACGGGAGCTGGATTTGTCCATAATGGATGAAGGGATAGCTGCTGATTTACTCAATAATATATGCTTCCCGCTCACATGAAGAACCGGGGAACGTGGAACTTTGTGATCATTCTCAACGGCACCGGTGCCGGTTAACGGCTCCTGATGGACTATTAAATTGTGGGGAACATTAAAGCTATTTGCAGTTTTTAATTTTGTTATATTTCTCTGAATCGGTGAAAATGTCGGCTGCCGAGAAATGACAGATCCTTGAGATGATGAGTTTGAATACTGTTTTTTTGAGCTGCTGCTCAACTTGGGCGTACTGGCGTAAAGGGCCCAGGAATCAACAGGATACACCGAACCGTCCAGGCTAAGCCGACTGCTCATTTTTGGGCTTTTTATCGGAAGAGTAATCTTTTTAACATCTTCGTTTACTCCCTGCTGTTGTTGTACAGTTATATCACTCTTTGCTCTTTGAAATCGTTGAAGTGTGAAGGAAGGCGGATGAGAAATCCTCAACATATCGGCAATTATATTGGGACTGCTTTTATCCGATAATTGACTCCTTTGACTCCTTGTTACTTGTGGTTCTGTATGATTTAAGACCTCAGGGGAAAGTGTGGCTGAGAGCTTTAGAGCATTGGCCTTGTTGGAAACGCCATTCACCGGGAGAGATGTCTGCGAATACTTGGGATATAGCCGGTGTTTGGTAAAAGACAATACAGATTGTGCGCTGGCTGGACTTGTTATCGCCATTGGCGAATGGGACAAAGAGGTTCTGTCGTGTAAGGAATGTGCCATCGATTTTAAAATATGAGACACGGAAGGGACAGAGGGCGCCAATGGGGCAGGCAGCTCTTTGTGTGTCTTGGTTATATCATCCGACCGGTCAGTAGCGTCTGCGTTGTGATAGGAATGGCCCAGGGAAGTTTCTTTATTCATGGTGCTTTCTGCAACTCGACCTGCCAATTGCAACGCCAGATATGAAAAAGAGGGAAAGGGCTGCTGCGACACTGCTTGTTGTGTTGGTGTCTTCTTAGTTGCCGGATCCGACAACGCTTGAACTGTGCCGTATCTTAGGTAATTGTTATTCCAGTTCTGTCCTGAATATGGCGTAGGTGACATTCCGGCCGCAAGAATATTGGTGATCTGTCTCGCAGGGTGCAGAGCTGTCTCTGTCAGGCTTTGTTTTCCTGGGACGAGGGAGTGGGCAGTCTGCCTGGATGATAGCAGCGGTTTTTGTAAATATTGTTCACCTTGTTGGCCAGGTGATAACCGCGCCGCTATAGCATGAGAATCATGTTGTTGCAGAGCGGTTAATTCTTTTACTGTCTGCAATTGTTTTTGAGAGGGGGGATTCTGCGCTGTCTGCCCGGAAGACGGCATTGTTTTATTAAAAATCAATGCCGACGAAGGTGTTGGAAAACCTGTATGATTACCAGACCGGTTCAGCGAAAGTAGGTCGGGGACAGCAGAGCGTATTGGATCTGTGCGCTTTTTAGATTCGACAACACTATCTTTTTGGGGCTGATCCGGCAAATTAGATGCTGTTTTATCGCTGCTGTCCGAATTTTTTCTCATCACCGTCTTGGGCTTTGGCGTCTGTTTTTCCTTTTTTGTTACAAGGTAATGGGAAGTTCTTGTTGATAATGTATCTGTGCCTGCATCCTGTTGGTAATTTGTCATCCTTGGTATGGGGGGACGAGAAAACAGAGGTGGTTTATTGCGATCAACAGGGTTTGAAAGCTTTAAAAGACCAGCAAAATAGAGGGGTGATCTCTCTTCTGTCTTGTTGGGAGATACAGAGTGCAATATGTTCGGAGCAGGCTTTCGTCTCAATATGTGCTGTACAATGTCCTTCTGGCTGGGTCGATTAAATACAGCCTCTGTTGGTCTCGCATGAGCCGGAGGTGTATTCCTAATGGACTTAACCGTTGGTCTGTTGTCTTGAGTTATTTTATTTTGCCGAACATTGTCCGGTAACTGCCTTAAATCTGATGAGGGAAAGGTTTCGTTTGTCTCGAAGGTCGTAGAGGCATCCTTGTGTGAAGTTTTATCAGGAAAAAGTTGTGGCGTTTCAAATACAGGGACATTTTTGTTGTCTATAGAAAGATGAGTCGTGTCATCTGTCTTGTAGAACCCTTCTTGATGTTTTGTAGAGTCCTTCGTTTTATATGGGGAATTTCCCTTGTAATTAAGATGTGTAACGGGTTTAGTCGCTATTTTTTTCCGGAGAATATTATGACCGGAGAAGGTTAGTGTCTTGGGCGCTACTGTCGCAAAGCCTTGAGAATAATAGTTGGAAGGTAGAGACTGCGCTGCAGGGCTTGATATTTGTTGTGCATATTCTTGGGAATATTTTGCCGGATTCCGGGTGTATGGCACTGAGTAGCGGCCGCTGAAAAATGGCAGGTCACTATTAAATGCGTAGGGACCCTGTTTTCGGTTGATCTGCCATCGTTTTTGAATATCATCAGCCAGCGAGGGAAGACCAAGCAAACCGATTGACGAAAATTGCCCAACCTGCCGCTGAATCGATTCGCTTGATAAGCCGAAGGTTCGATTGCGTAACCAGAGCTGCCAACCCAGGCCGTCAGGGTTGTCCCAGTTATTTTTTCGGTTTGCATGACCGTCTATTTTTCCCGAATCAGTGCGCATTCTCTTTCTTTTTTTGTCTGGGGATGCGAACACAAAGAGAGTATTCGACCCGAATTTTATTTTAGTCCGCTGTTGTCATCGGTCAATATGCCCTCATGGATCAACTCGATTGACTCGAAGGCTACTTCAGTAGATTTAGCTTGTAATTCCGGCCCATTCCACTTTACAGGACAGGCCTTTTGAAATACCCATCGCCATTTTTCATCGCCTGCATAATCCAGCAGTTTAATGGTCACCTGCTTCCGCTTAATGCGGCCTGCCATGATGTCCCTATACCAGGACCACAGTGCATCCGCGTCGGCGAGGCCTCGTTTCAAAATCAACTTGGCTGGAAATTTGGCCGGTCCGGCCAGTTGCCAGTCCCGAGTGTTAACGCCACCTTCACGGAAAGATTCGACAGCTGTTTCAATAGTTAACCCTGAAACTTCGCTGAAACCGCTCACCTCAAGGCTTTCTATTTCAGCGCGAAAACGAAAAGAGGCAAACGGATCATTGTTAATGTCGCGTGGGCTTCCAGCTACCATGATTCAGTGGACTCCGATTGTACCGATTCATTTAATCGTTTGTTGATTTTCGCTACCTCCTCAACCCATCTCTGACGATCCCTGTGCTCGAAATTCATGATCTGTTCATATGACCAATGAAAATGATAGGCCAGGTAGGCTACCTCCTCATGCAGCTGTTCTAAGGGGTAGCCTGTGCTTCCCCCGGCGAGCCATGTACCTCGACCTCGAACTCAGCTTCACATTCCGGACAATGCACTACTACGCGTGCATGTCCGGTTTGGTTGATACGTCGGTAAAAATCTTGAAGAAAGGCAAAATCACCGGAAAAGAAATTTTCGACTACTTTTGGGTTGATATGCTCCAGATCCCCCAGTCGGGTAATTACCCTTGAGAGCAAAATAACGACGAGGTAACCAGGATTTGTCTGTACCCGTGGATCTTTCATCGGTGCTATTTCATCAAAAGCGGTCGCTAACCTCATCACCCCTTCTTTATGAGTGTTACCCTCAGAATCTACGTATCCTTGTGGAAGCTTAAAAGGGAATTCAGTCTGCATTGTCATGCCTTCTCTACCCCCTCATGGGTAAGTTCAAGGGCCTCGATGGCTACTTCGTTGCCGGTGGCGTTGAATGTGGGTCCAGTCCATTTGGTAGGCCAACCTTCCCGGAAGTTCCAGCGAACCTTTTCTTCGCCAGCATCATCTAGTAGCACTATTGAGCCGTTTTTCCGTTCGACTTTGCCGTCAATGGCTTTTTTACGCCAGTCCCATAATTCCGCATCATCCGTGGTTCCCCATTTGAGGGTTATGTTGGAATATTTGTTGAGACTTGGCAGTTTGCGAGTGGTCAGGGGTTCATTGCCTTCCCGGTATTCAATAGGAGCCTGCGCTGAATCGATACCGGCACATTCTCTAAACCCTGCACGGGTAATGCCGTCAATTTCAATTATAAAATTGAAATTGCGAAACGGGTCTTTTCTATCAGTCGCCATGATGAGTTCCTCCTTTCATCTTTTAAATTGTAGTAAAAAAAGTACTATTTGTCCCCGCACTACTTTGTACGATGCGTACAATAATAAATTCTGCAGGCGCTATCGGTGCTAAACCGATTTCACAGATGAGTCGACCAGCCTCTCGCGATTCCAAGGGGTTGGTTTCCGCATTGCATTTAACAAAAAAGGCTTCAGATGGCCGATTCCCTTTTAGTGCACCGAGCTGATATAACTTGAAACAATAGGCACCGATTCGGTCACCTACTTTGTCCCATAACGAAGGCTCGTTAGGTTCGAAAACTATATCGGCCATATTGTTCTCGATCCAGCGACGCAGTGTTATGAATAACCTCCTGATATTGACAAACCTCCACTGTGGTTGAGTGCTCAAGGTACGGGCCCCCCAAACCCGAATACCCCGCCCGGGGAAACTCCTCAGGCAGTTAATTCCCGCCCTGTTAAGCTCGGTTTGTTCAATGTCCGAGACGCGACATGTCAAGTCTACGACACCCTCGACAATTTCGTTGGCGGGAGCTTTGTGCACCCCATACAGAGCATCAGACCGAGCGTATATTCCAGCTACATGACCGCAGGGCGGAACCGCTACGTGGCGCCTGTCCCGATGACGTGCCATCGGTTTGACAAAGATCCACGGGAAATACATAGCCCCTTCGATTTCGCGTCCTCTTTTTTTAAGATCGCTTAACCGGCGGATTATTGGCATCGACCGATGTTCTGCAAACGAAATGGGGGAGAGCCCCGTAGGAGATGGTCGATCAATCAATGCCGGTCCATCGAGAATAGCAAATCGGTCTTCTAATTCCATGCAGTAATCAAGAACATGATTTTGCACTTTCAGACATTCCACCTGTGCAGTGTGATAAGACCGCGCCATGATATCCGGGACGCAGATCAAATCTACATCTGCTATATCTGACAGCGAGCTCCTGTTGACTTTGGTATTGAACAACTGGTTGAAATTATGCAGCATTGTTTCGTTATCTCCAGAATCCTTTACCGGGAAAACGAGACAATGCTTCCCTCCATTTTCAAAAAAACCCCGCACCGCATAATCGAGAAAGCCGTTGGGGTTGAGGATTGTGAAGCATTGCTCAAAATGGTCAAAACTATGGATTCGATAAACGGCACGGCCTTCGACGATAGAACTTTCACACGATTGAAGGTCGTTGGTTTCACCAGCCCCGACGAACAAGGGGACGGCTGTTTGGAAGGAGCTTGCTTCAATGGGCGCCATTTCCCTTACATGGACGCCTGGAGGCAGAACCTTCCCAATGTCATTTTCAAATCCGCTAGTCATTTTATTCAGTGACGTAAAATTTATGTTCTTGTTTTTTAAGTAGTATGTTGTGAAGCTTCAAAAAACCGACAACGAAGTAGACCGGACTTTTAACGAGTCCATCAAAATTGATGTTCTTGTTTTGTGTTACAAGAACATCATTTAGTATAGGAACATATCCCCTGCAAAGGGGAACTGCAACGAGTCGGTTTATCGGCCTTAGTGAGCTGTTTTCGATTTATTTCCCCTGTAAAGAGCCGGCTTGAGAAATACGGAAAATGACAAACTCTGCAGGCCTGACGATTGCTACACCAATCTCGGTTATAACCTGGCCGAGTTCCCTCACCTCAGGAGGATTGGTTTCTGCGTCACACTTCACATAGAAGGCCTCCTCCGGGGTTGTGCCGAACAGGGCCCCGGAACGCCAAACGTTAGTTAGAAAAGCTCTGACATTTCTGTTGATCTTCCCCCAGAGCATGGCGTCGTTTGGCTCAAAGACAACCCACTCGGTTCCCTCGTCGATAGATTCTTTCAAGAACAGAAACAGGCGCCTTACACTGAGATATTTCCATTCCATGTTCTTGTCGCCGCCAATAGTTCGCGCCCCCCAAACATAAATATTGCCGTTCATGTTTCGGATGACATTCACTCCCTGGGGATTGAGCAGTTCGTGTTTAGGTTTACCTATATAGTAACTTACATCCACAGCACCAATGATTGCGGCATTGGCCGGAGCCTTATAGACACCTCGTTGCTCGTCTGTACGGGCGTAGATCCCGGCGACATGGCCGCTTGGCGGAATTTGTACCCTGCCACGATACTTCAGGGGTATGTTACGTGCCGGATCCTGATCTTGTAGCTGTTTGGCCGGATCCATTACCGTGATCCAGGGGAAATAGTAGGCCGAGTTCTTGTTGGTTTTGGGCAGGACATGATTAGGAGAATCGTAGTTAAGAAGCTTGATGTCCAGTTCATCTTCAGAACCTACTACTAACGGACAATCAAGGATGGCAAAACGGTCTTCGCAGGTCTCGCAGTGCGAAGTTACTTCTTCCCAATTTCCGACACCGGTGAGTCCCGGCGCCACAACTATCGCAACGGCATCAATTGACTCGAACTGTTCGAGGCCTTTTCTAATATCAGCGATATTTTTTACCCGGCAGACAAAACAGCGGGTGCCGCCATTCTGGAAAAATCCGTAAACTGCGTGAGTCAATGCCCGGTGAGTGGGATATTTGGCTACACCGGCATTATCTTCTTCATCGGCGGAAAAGGGGCCGAAGTACTCGACATACTCACTAAAATTAGTGCACAGTTTCGTCCAAAACGGCTCGGATTTCAGGACATATGTTTCCAACTTATAGGGCCTGATTAGAGACTTATCCTTGCTTGGTGAAGCTTTCAGGTCACTTACCTCTTTCTTTAACGTCTTTATATCATTATCAAAAGTAGTGATTTGATTTTTAAACTTTGCTTGTTCAGCTTCAAATGTCTTCTTGTCTGGAGGTGTTATCGCGGGATCTTTTAATTTATTTTCGACGTCCTTAAGAGAATCCTGAGCAGTTTTCTTGTCTGTCTCAAGTACCTTGATATCATCCTCCGCCTTTTCGATTGCTTTCTTTGTAACTTCAGGATCTTCTGCCGCTCTGGCGGCATGGGTAGGATCATAATCCTCGTTGGGGACGGGATACTGAATTTCATCTCCAACAACGCCAATAAACCCAACTGTATTTGTGCCAACCCCTGCGATCGGTTTCTGAGTCGATGGTACTTCTTCAACATACACTCCAGGGGCCTGGTAAACTTGCCTTGCCATGGTTTCGTCCTCCTTTGTTTGCTGTTACTTGTTATTAAACAAGCTGCATTAAAAAGTTTGTTTCTGACAAATCCGCAATCCAGCCAATTGGCAGAGCGCTAGAGAGCAAGATCATTGCACCACGCACCCAGCATTATTGTTTAGATGTATGGAAAAACACATGCATTACGTTAATGTGAAATCCGTTTGTGATACTGTAAGGTCATTTTTTTTATCCCGGGCAATGGTTACTTTCTGCTTTATTTCGGTGACTTGCCCCTCTCTATGAACACTAATAATGTACCTGCCGTCAGGCAGGTCCATAAAATAGTACAGACCGTCCCAACGTGATAAGGTCTGTTCAAGGTGCCCATCGATATTTTCCCTGCCTGTTTTCATTGCGCTAGCCGCGCTCTCCGCCTGGCTCGTCTTTTTTGTCGATGATGATGTGATGTTCACATGTACTCCGGCAACAGGGGTGTTACGCTGATCGACAATATGGCCTGCTATGGCGACCTGCCGGCGAATGATTTCCCAATCGCTCCATGCTTTCATACTTTCTCATCCTTTTTTAATCGAACCTTGATCACCTTCTCGGTAACGAGATGTGTTTTCTTCGGTTCAGCCACATCGATGGACAGAGTAACTTGATAATTGAGAGCTGCTTTCGGTTTTCCTCCCAGTGCTTGCCAGAATTCACCTAAACTTTGCAGACGTCCAGGCTGTAGAGAACTGACCGGCAGTGGTGGATTTTGTCCCTTGAGTACACCTTGCAACACATCCTCAGGGAGCTTTCTGTAGCACAATAAGACGCGCATAACTTCGCCGAGCAGGCGGTGCTCGTCCTGTGCAGGTTCAGGCACGCTCTCGCTGGGCCAGGCGGTTACCAGGTAAGAAAAGTCAACACGTATCGGTGGACGTTTCTGGGTCACCGTACCATCACTATTCCGTTCGATAGACACCTCATTGCTGCGCAATTCGTTATTCTCCCGCACATCATATAGAAAAAGATTGATGGCAGGCAGGGTAACTGATTGCGGCGGGAATTGATCATCCGGCGTTGCAAAACTGAGTTGTACCTGCTTGGCCAACTCAGAGGGCAAATCCCGCCTGAGTAATGCTTTAAGTGTTTCATCCAATGCATTGATCACTTGAATTCAGCCTCGTTCCTGGTTTTTAGTAGCGTTGCGCGGCCACTCCTCTTGGAGGATCTCGGGATTAATGATTCTCTCTTCAAAATCCAGCCAGATTGTTTGATCCTTGCTGCAATCGTATGCTCTGCACGGTACGGGCCGGTGCTGCCTTATACTGCATTGCCGGCTTTTACCCATCAGATGGCAGCAATACCCATCTTTTCCCTGGGCAATGATATAGGGTTGTCCAAGGTCCCAGTGCACCACACCTTCCCGGATATCCTGTTTTGATAGGGCAAAGGGAAGCCGGCAACAGGACGCTTTACATAGAGATACTCGGGATTCACAGTCTATTTCTGAAGTACTGTTGAATTTATATTTATCGTGCTCCGGTTCCTGGAGCAGAATGCCAATGCCCCTTTCTTTGTTTTTCTTGACGAGTCGTTCAGCGACCTGTAGCTGTCGATCATCTATTTCCTCTAAGGTAAGGATCCCTTTTTCTATGAGAATCTCGATAAGGCCGTATAAAAAAGAGCCGGCCTCAACGGTCAATTTGGTGTTTTCACTGAGCCGCCCATGGGTGAAAAGCAGGCCCTCCGCTACTTCCTTACGTAAGGTCTCTTGCTGGAAACTGAATGTTAAATTTGCTTTATTTGATTCCATAAATATTTCCAAAATTCCAAAACTACGTAGGTAAAACTGCCAGAAGGCCAAGAGGTACTTCAAGAGAAAGTCATTTGCTGCGACTGTAGAGTGCATTGCAATGCTATGGCTCCTGCTCCTGCGTCTGCTCTTCTTCGCCTTACCGCTGTAATTCTCCTGTATTTAATTTAGTTTGCACTTTCTCTTCTTCTTCCTGCTCGGCTTCGGGCTGGCGCTGAAGCAAGGAACTGTTTTCAGACTTTGTCATCACCGGTTTTTCGTCCTCTTTCTTTTCCTCTTCAGGCTGGCGGCGAATTTTTCCGTCAGGTTCTGATCGACTTGCGCCCTGGTGTTCCCATTGTGAATAGGATGTTGCCATCTGGTCGGCTTCCTGTTCATAGATATCACCGGGGCTGCCGACCGTCAGCTTGGCCTGGAGGGTTTCCGTAGAACCCGCTGTACAATTCCCGCCGGGGCCACAGGCCGAGTCGTCTTTATAACTGCGCTGGGCCGTTTCTGGATTTTGCTGGACAACATGGGTCAACTCATGGGCAAGCAGTTCTCTGCCACCAGAGCTCCCCGGGTTGTATTCACCTTGCCGGAAATAAATGTCTTTCCCGGTGGTAAACGCTTTTGCACTGAGATTGCGATTCATTGAATCCGCTTCTGTACTGGTATGAATGCGGACCCCACTGAAATCGGCATTGAAGGCGGAACTCATCTGTCTGTGCATAGTAGCATCCAATGCCTGACCGCCCCCTCTTGAACGATCAATGGCATTTTCAACTTCGGACCCCGCGGTGTCTTCTTCTTTAAGGCGCTGCGCCTGAACATGAACATTTTGTGATGTTATTTTACGGCCGACAGTTTCCTGGTCGTGGTCAATTTTTCTCGCCACAGCAAGTACCTGCCCAACAAACTGATTTCCGTGATTTCGTTGCAGATGCAGCAGAGATTTAGGACTTGGAGTATTGTTGCCTTGTAGGGTGCGCTGTAATTTTACTGCATGCGCTTGGGCGCAGGAACTGTCGCCAAGACGGCTGCTGATCTGATCATGCGCATCCGATTTTATCGCGGTCGATACATCAGGCGTCTTTTCGAATCTTCTATTAGTAAGATTCTTGTGCTGCGCCAACAGGTCCTTTTCATTTAGTGATATGTGCTGAGGATATGCCATTTTGAACCTCCGGTCGATCTTGTCTCGTATGACTCTATCTTATACCCAGGCTCCACGTTCTGGTCAGCGGCAACAGGCTTCCAACTACACAACCGCCAAACTCTCTTCTTCAAACTCGTCCTGCACTATAACTTTGCCCATCTTCTGATACTCACGCCTGGTGGCTCGGAGTAAGTGAATCATATTTACAGTGCCACCATCATCCGCTGCAAGAAAAGCAGCAGCTAAGGCAATGTTTCTAATATTGCCACCCGTTATTTTAAAACGCAGGGCGATCGAGCCCAAATCAAAGTTTGTTCCGAGAGGCGTACTGGACGGCCAGATTTTTTGCCAGATCTTAAGCCTTTCATCTTTATCCGGAAATGGAAATTCTACCGTAAATTGCAGGCGCCGAACAAATGCATCGTCCATGTTTTTTCGGAAATTGGTAGCGAGTATCACCACTCCTTCATATTCTTCCATCCTTTGCAGGAGGTACCCTGTTTCTATATTGGCATAGCGGTCGTGTGAATCCTTGACTTCACTCCGTTTGCCAAACAAGGCATCTGCTTCATCAAAAAAGAGAATCGCGTTGGATGTCTCAGCTTCTGTGAAAATTTTTGACAGATTTTTTTCGGTTTCACCGATATATTTGCTCACGACTGTAGAGAGATCTATTTTATAGAGTTCAAGACCCAGTTCGCCGGCTATGATCTCCGCAGCCATTGTTTTACCTGTCCCGGATGGCCCGCAAAAGAGAACGCTGAGCCCTTTTCCCATTGAAAGCTTGTGGTCGAAACCCCATTCGCCATAGACGAGATCCCGGTATAACGAGTGATTACATATCTCGCGCAGCTGCTCAAAATGGTCGGCGGGAAGCACGATGTCGTTCCATTTATATTTGGGAGTGATCTTCCGGGCCAAAGTGTTAAGCTTTTGATTGGAGTGCAGTCGGCAAGCCTGGTAAAGATCATGCTGCAGGATTTCAGCTGATTCTGGAGTTCGCTGCCTGCTTAAATTGACCACGGTGGCTGCTACGTCAAGAATCTGCCCGCCGGTAAATTTGAATTTTGTGGCAACTGCAGAGGTCTCTGCCGCAGATATCTCAAGACGGTGTTGCTGAAAAACAGCTTTCCATATGCGGTTACGTTCACTAAAGTCCATCTTTGGCATTTCGAGCCGGGCAAAGGCTGCTCCACGGAGTTCATCTGCCGGAACCCAAAGCGATTCTCCTGTAAAAAATGTCAAAGTGGGTCTTTCTCTGAGGATTAACGTGAATTGCTCAAAAAATGGTCTGTTTTTTTCCGTCAGGAGAATGTCGAAGCCTTTCCAGTAAATTGCAGCCTGTTGCAGCCTTGCTTCTCGTTGTATGATACGTAACAGTAACGGGAATGAAGAAATTTCGTGAGAGACCAACCCTTCAATATCGACTACCAGCAGGCCAAGCCTGAGTCTGTCGCATACAGACAGTGCTGTAGCTTGTTTGCCCACGCCGTATGTTCCGCATAGATAGAAGATGGACTTATCCGAAGCACAAGTTTTAATAAAACCTTCGATATTTCGCACTACCTCGTCAGCTACAAGGAGCGCTGTATCAGAGTTTTTGGAAAAATGGTGTATACTGGCATGCTGCTCGACTTTTTTGTCAATTTCATCATTTCCGAGAAGGTATTGAACCAGACGACTGTCGACCTTCACATATTGGGCAATTAACGGGCTGAAAGATTGCGAAGAGTCTGTTCGCAACTCTATGAGATGATGTTGAAGCAGTGGCGCATCGGCTGTGAAATAGTGCCGAGCGTCAAACTTGGCGTCCGTCGTCGGGGTCAGAAGGTTCAAGACCAAGTCTACACTGGGGTATTTTTTGGTGACGTCATCCTGGAGATAGGCATACACGCGCTCGTATCGAAGATCCAGTTCCACGGCAAGACTGACGAGTAAGCTGTCGACTTCAAACCGGTCAAGGCCGAAGATCTTTTCTACATTATGCAGTCGCAGTTCTATGCCTTGGCCCAGGCTCAGCTCTTTACGTTGATTTATTTGCTGATGTATTTTTTCAACCTGAACTGTGATGTCTTTCTGTCGCCGCTGTTCCTGCGCCCATTGGGGCCGACCGATAGGATTGCTGAGAAGGCGGTCGACTTCGGCATCAGGGATATATAGGCCGCGGAATTCGTCGTCCTGCGTGTAGAGCTGGCGGGCAAAATTGACTTGCGCTGCGATGAGCAGGTCAATCCGCTCAACTTCGGCAAAAAGATGTTCTAGTGAATTCTTGAAGAGTTGCATGCGCCTTCCTTATTAATTCCACAACACACAAGTGCAGCGCCTTCGCTTCATCTTGGTATATCATTTATTAATAATAGAGCCTCGGAGCGGACTCCGATTCCAACTTCAAGCTTGTCCGGTAATGAGATCTATACAAGAACTACTGAGCAAATGTTAATATAATGGCTAAAATATTCTTTAAAATTAACTTGTAGAGCAAAAGGAGACACACTTATAGAGTGATATATTTTTATAGTTACCTATAGTGGAAAAAACAATATGTCGGTAGGCATGCAAAGTAAAGCATATCCAGTAAATAAATGAGTATTTAGTGGATATAATTGAGGGGATGGCGAGAACAGGATGAATCCACCCTTCCTGTTTCCTAATATAAATTCAGGAATTCACAACAAACACTAAACGAACTCACGCGCTTAAAGTCGTATTAATAAGTACGTCGATTGGCGAACATCAACACTTTCTCTAAGTATTTTCATTTACAAGATTGAGATGGAGTGGAGCTCACGGTTCTATGTTCGGTATTCTGCGTATTCCTTAATATACCTCAAAATTACTATTGATATGCGAGGGTGTACCTTGAATTTATCACAAGTTATAGTTCGTTTAATAAATCAAACGGAAGATTCGAGCTACCAAGATTTGATGCAAAAAAAAACATTATCTCGGAAGATTACCTGAAATTGGCAATACAATCAGTTATATTGCTCCGCTTGACGATGAATTGCCCGGCCTTCTTCGTTTTTCTGCTGCTGCCTTAAAATGTAGTGCATATGGTAAACTTATAGGATAGGGCCATTGTCTTCAATATGATCGACTCAATTTGCTGGCCAACAATTTAAGATTCCTGATCTTGCCCAAGTGCCACCATAAAGATATTGCCACCAGGATTTTATCCCTCTGTAAACGGAAAATCCTGAAGGACTAGGATAATCTTTTTGGATTCCCCCTGCTTTTGATGGAAACCTTTGTTGACTCCTTCACGTCTTACAGGAACAATCTACCCAGCGCCTAACTGGACCTTATGTGCAACAGCATAATTGCCATTATGTGACCTCAGCAGTTAGGTGACGTAAGCTATAATATATATTTTCAACAGGTTCTTTATTTTGTACGCCTTGTAACCACGATCCATTTTCTCGCCTGATATATTTCCTCCAGGTCTTCAGCATGCCCGCGCTGGATCAGATTACTATTCCTTTGAACATTGGGGTTGATTCTGGGCATATTCAGGCCCATGGCACTGTTGCGATAATCCATTTGGGGAGGTAAAACGTTGATTACTGCGGTATTCCCAAGCGTGCGCTGCAGCTGCAATACCTGTGTGGGAGAAAGCGATTCCGGATCCCTTCTCACCAGTGGTACCGTGCTTGGGGTATAAACTCTTGATCAAACTAAGGGGCTTCAACCTGTTGAACTGGCGATTTCTTAGCCGCCTTAGTATTGTGTCCTGTTTCTTTTTGGGACATGGCAAGAAACTGACTCCAGCGGCTAAAAGATCGAAACTTTTGTCTTTCAGGATGAAAATGGATGAGCGACCAGTGCAAGATGACCGTCCACGAGCGCGGGTAGCGAGTGTGTCCACCCAGGGGGATCCCAGTACGCACCATTGGGTTCACGACTCTCGGCTTCTTCGAAGCAGGCTATAGCCACTCCGTAAAGTCCAGCTTTAAATGCAGCTTTGCCGCGAGCCTCCCACCAGGTCGAGCAAGTCTCTCCACTCCCGCGTTGCCGCAGAACGTCTATGTCCCAGTCGGCCAAAGTGCCCTCGAGTGGCATCGGGTGTTCGGCCATCCCCTTTAAGGCTTTGATCATATTTCGAGCCGATTCGGAGAGGCCGAGCCGATCAAGCACTGCTATGCGTCCCAACGTCAGTTTCCCGAAGATGCCGTCGAGCCAGGCAAGCTGAAATAAAGCACCCCATGCATCTGGATCTGCCTTCAAGATAGCCTGATACTCGCGTTGCGCGTCCAGGATGCGACCTTCGCGCCATGCTTGACTCGCGCGTTCGTCAGGCATCGTCATTGTAGGCCTCGCTTTCGGATCACTGTCCATTCACTCCAGCGGCGCTGCTGAACATCTTCGGTCTCGTCGATACCGACAGTTGGGAGGTCAGGCGGTCTGTCAGTGACAGCCTCGATCACGGTTTCGTCGAATTCACGGAAGATCCGGCCAGGTGCCTCGTCGTTCATTACCTGGATTGCCGAGCGTTCGCCAACCGCCTGCACGGAGAAGCCGAATGAGTTGGGACCCATTGGGGGCTTGCCCTCCTCGAGCTGGAGCTGATAGTTGGATTTGACACGCCCGTCTATCTTGATGCTCTTCGTGTCTCCTGTGAAGCCGCGAGTTATAAGCAGTAAGCTGTAGTCATCGCCTAGATTAACGTCCCACGAACATGGCCGGTCGCTTGGGACTGCAACTTTGATCGTGTAGGTCCGCACCAGTGGTCGGCTGTCTTGCCCGCGCATGTCGTAATCGAGGACAACCCGCAAGGTGTCGAGGTCGATTTCAGGGAGGCCACCGCCGTCCAACGGGTGTTCATCATAGACGAGCGTCCGTGTGATCTTGACGATTGCAAATGACATCTTGGGTGAGTCCTCCTGGACGGAGGATGCTTCTCGAGAAGGAAAAACAGGTGTTGGCACGTCGCCGAAGCAGCACGCCGCGCCGAAGGGGAACGCCAGCCACAACAATGGTAGCATGAGATACCTCCTTTCACTTTCTTTTGAAATAACCGCTCGTAACCAAGGCACTCTTGGCCTTCTTCGCGAATTCAATGTCAGCGTTGATCTTCTGGTTAAGCGGCTTGATGATCTCGCCCTCAATGATATTGTACGGTTTGATATTGCGGGTCATCTTGCCATCAGAGACGTCAATTGCCTGCTGCATCTTAGGCGCGTATTCCTTTGCTCCCTCAATTCCGGTCATCCGCGATTTCAACATCATCGCTTCTGCCAATGCCTGCGTAATGTTCATAGACGTGCCGATACCACCACCCAGCTTGTCGTCGGTCTTGGGGTTCACGATGTCATTGGAGAACATCTCGATGTGGTCGATCAATTGCTTGATCTGCGAGACATCACTGCCCAGTAGAGGTTCGAACAGGTTTAGCGCGGACACGTCGTTGAGCATGCGGGCAACTGTGTAGGCTCGTTTGATAGCTTTGACCCAGTTCCCTGCGGCGGCGTATTTCTCGATGTCCTTGCTGAGCGGTTCCAAAAGCCTCGCTCGCTCGGTATCGTGGCGGCCCTCGCCGCCAAAGCTGACCTCCTGGAAGCCCTGGCCGACCTTCGGCGTGCCAAACAGGTGCTCCTCCCCTTCGGCTCCACGCTTCACTGCATCATAATTGAGCACCTTGGTGATCTCGCCATACGTGCCCATCTCGTCGATCGGTCCACGCCAGTAGGTATTCGCCGCACGGCCCGACGCTGGCGACGCTATCGCCTGTGCCAGGGTCAGCGTGCCCTTGCCCCCGCCATGCGTGGCACCCTTGTCGTAGTTCATCGCCCCGGCCATTGTCTGCGCTGCGGTGAATTTCACACTTGCACCCGGCTTCTTCGCGTCAGGCGGAAGCACGCCGATCATACAGCCATGGAAGGTGTAGCCAAGCTTGCCGTCTTTGCGAGTCGCGGTCGCTTTCGTCACGGTCATCTGAATTGCCGCGGCAAAGGCGTTCGCTGCTGCGTCGGCAGTAGGTGCAAAAATTTTGATCGACTCGGACATGTCAACATCGCCGGGAAAGGGATTTGCCCCGCCTTGTGCGCCTGTGCCGCCAAGTGCCGGTGTCGATGTGATCGAGACCGCATCTTGCAGATCTGTGTCTTCGGTCTTCATCGCTTCGGCCGCATTGTCTGCGGCAACACTTGGTGCTGTGAAATCGAGCAGGCCTTCGAGTGTGCTGCGATACTTGCTTTTTTTTGTACTAGTTATACCCTTGGCTTTGTCAGACTCCGCTGCCGGCACCATCAATTCGATTTCGTAGATGTTCTTGGCTCGATCGATAACCACAAGCGATGGATGCGCGCGGCGCGCCACCTCTTCCATAGCCTCACGGTTTTTGGCGAGTCGCTCCTCTAATTCCTTCTCAAGCACAGCTTTCTTGGTCGCGTCCTTTTCAGCGTCGATTCTGGCTTTAATGCTTTTTGCATCTGTTGCCGCTTCTTTGGTACCTGTATCGTCGAGTTTGCCATGGCCCTCGGGTTTTAGTTCGGTCTTGGGCGGCACCTCCTTGGTCGTCACCGCGCCTACTGGGTAGTAGTATTTGCTGCGCCCCTTGATGGGTAATGATGACCAGAGGTTGGCTGTTTCGTCGAATCCCTTGTAGTTGTACACCCGCTCACGGAAAAGCGGCATGGTGATTACCTGTATGTCCCTACCTGATCCAGAGATAGGGCCGGTGACTTCCTGGCTCACCTTCACGCTCTGTGCCTTGTTTCTCAAGCCAGTGTTGATAACCTGATCACCGAACTCACCCGTAGTTGACTCGACCTCGGAGTACCCGATTTTAGCCCCAACACCTTTGTACTTGCCTTCAGAGCCGAGAGACCAGCCTCCGGTGCCTGACACTTTTTGCCCACTGGAGTTGGTTATATTGAACTGGTGGACCGTTTCCTTGCTCCACTCTCTCTTGACGGTTCGGGACTTCTCACCCTCAGTAAGTACCTCGGAGAAATCCTGGTTGTCATAGTCTTTCTGGGCATCGACTTCGCGCTCAAGCGCGATCTTCACCTTTACACCCCCAGCTTCACCAACTTCCTTACCGGCCTTTTCCGCTGAGAGACGCGCATCCTCGGCGTTCTGGCCGGGCGATGGAGTGTGCGAGGCCTCTACTCGGCCCTCGTCGTTCGCATCGATCGTCTCTACTCTCACTAGTGCTACCGAGCTGACTCCAAAAGTATTCTGCTTCTTGCTGGTGACCTCCGCGGTGTCCGGGTTGTGCGGGTAAGCCGTTACCAGGTAGTTCTTCACCGAGAAGACCGGATAGACATACTTGCGGATTGTCTTGCCCTTGACTCCAGTCAGTAACGCCTCACCTTCTGTGGCCCGCGCATTCGTCGTCGACTGGCCGCCTAAAGTCGAGATCTGACTCGTGATTGTGTTGGAGTTACTCGAACTCAGACCGATTTGAGACTCAGCTTTGTCTTTTGCTGCATTTTCCAGGCCCACCGAAAAACCGAAACTCATCGCACGTGTCATTGTTGAGGCGTCGACGATTTCGCGGCCGATACTCCATCCGGAGGTATTCTTGAAGGCCTCTGAAAACGAAACCTTCTGGGTCGCATGGTCTCCGGTTAGGACTACCGGTATCTTCTGGTCGAGCGCGTGAATATTGCCACTGAAAGAACCGGGCTTGGCCGTGCCTGCTTCGATGACGTCGAAGCTCTCGCTCACCTCGATATTGCTGAAGGCCCAATTGTGCATGGATAGCTTCTTCGTCCCCTTGCCGCCAGTCTTGCTCTGTAGCGCCAGGTCCCAAATGGCGCTCTTTTGGAAGCTATCGTAATTCCATGTCTGTGGCGGTAGCTCCACGCCGAAGTTGCCATCGCGGCGGCTATTAGCACCAGATGTCTTGGCGCCCATGTGCCGGCCAAGATTATATTTCGCCGTACTGCCAGGACCTTGCTCAATGAACCGTTTGCCCTCAAGTCCACTGATCTCGACCTCGTTGTACTTGCCGCCAAACAATGGGTCGATGTTCCAGTCTTTTTTGTACTGCATAGGGCCAGCCGGAGTTGCAGAAATACTCTTGGCTCCTTTGAGGCACTTGCTCGCGATCTCGTAGGCAAGCGGTGTTGCTCGGGCCTCCGCCATCGTCCTACCTAGCGGTACGGGCTCGCCCGCCTCCTCTCGCCGTTTGATCTCCGCCTGATATGCCCGGGTGTTGACTTGCGACCAGTCGAAGGGAACGGCTACTGTAGCTGCCACGGCGGCTCCTCTGTGATCCGCTTCAATTTCGAGGTCGCTACGTGGCGGCCCATTCACGGCCTTGGCCTGAATGTTGGAGGTCCGGCCATCGCTTTGCTGCACCACGTGCGCGAGCTCATGGCCGATCAACTCGCGGCCCCGGCTGGATCCAGAATCGTATTCCCCTGTGCGAAAGTACACGTCGCTTCCCCGGGTCATCGCTCTCGCATCCGCAGAAGCGAGAGCAGCGTCGACGCTATCGCCGGTATGAACACGCACGTTGGAGAAATCGGCTCCGTAGTGAGCGCCCATAGTAACGCTCACACTCCCATCCAGCGGTACACCCTTTCCTTTCTTGCTCGGAATTTGGCTTGCCATTGTCTCGGCTTCCTGCTGGTACTGATCGGTTGCGGCACTGACCGTGAATTTTTGTTGGTGAGCTATAAGATTACCGGCAGGTTTAAGCCTCTTGGCCTGAATCAACTTTGCAACAAGTCGATTACCCCACGTCCGTTGCAGCTGGAGGACAGGGGATTGGATCCCCCTGTCAAATGACCGAGTGGCATTTGGACGAGACTTGTGCTGCGTGACCTGCTGCTCCGGCTTCTTCAGTGATCCTATCAGACGTTTCTGAGACATGAGCCTCACCTTAATTCTTCGAGGATAGATTATTTGGGCACGAAAATCGGTAACTTGTTTCTTCCTATATTTCTCCTGATCTATTCAAGTGAAAGGGCGACGAATAAATATTACCTTTGATGTTTCGTATAAGAAGGAGACCACCTTGAAAAATCCTGAAGCTAAGATAGGAAGAACTTAACGTTCTACTTACGAGAGTAGCTGTTTTGTAATTGCGTGTCGCAGATCTGGGTTTCTTGAGTGTTTACAATCAGATTAATACCCCGCGGAAGCACCCACCCCTGTCCTGTATGGTTGTATTGCTGTGAATTTCCCAAATATTCCATTCGTCTCTCCTCAAGATGAGGTAAATTTAATTAAGGAACAATTGTTAAATCAGAGCATCGAATCTTTAGCACAACAAGGTTTATGCAATGCCAGAAAAATATTTAGATAATATAAAATTTTATAATGCATAATACAGCAATGTCAACGCAGTTATTCCATGCACGAACCAGCTTGGGGTCGGAACAAGGTCTGTAATTTAAATTAAAACGCAATGACCTTCGTTAACCCTGGATTAAATGCTTAGATGACCTTTTTGGAGGGCAAAATCACTATTCTAAGACATAATCGCACTTCCAGGGGATTGTGTTTGTAACAGCCATAGATGATTTCTCTCGTCTCATTCGGTCTGTGCTGGTACTCCCATATGCCGCAATGGGTTTCTTCAACTGATATCCCGACGCAGGAGTCTTAAAGACACGTCTGCCGCCTGCACGGATGCCCAGCAGCTTTTGCACGCTCTTTGTAAATTCTTCACTTCTGACCGCAAGACTTCTGGCAAAGTGTTCCTGACGGTCCTGTCTGGTTTTCAACTGACTTTCAATCTATCTATGCGTTATGGATTCACTGCAACTATTGGCAGAAACAATAAGGTAGTTG
>CBDTUM010000021.1:0-43937 GCA_965363495.1 uncultured Desulfopila sp. | reverse complement strand
CCTGGTTGCATTTTTGACAATCGATACATTTATCTTCCTGTCGATGCACCTGAAAAGGGCTGAAAAATGCGAAAATTCCAAGCAAAGCACCATATGGACAAAGATAGCGACACCAGAGATAAGGGATAGCAAGAGAAATGAGGACTAAAAACGACACAACTCCTATTGTCAAATATGAGGGAGAGATAAAAAGCAACAGCATTTTTGCATCGGCTGCGAGATTATACGGCGTATGTAAAAATTCGGTAATAGCCTCCACATTCATATGCCAGCCGATCATGTAAAGGAAGAAGGCCAGGATAAGATATTTCACACTCATCAAGGGGTAGTCAATCCAGCGAGGGAGAGATCTCAGACCGATAAACCGTGCCCTGACATCCTGGATTATGAGAGAAGCAAAACCTACAGGACAAATCCAGCCACAGAATCCTTTTCGCGCAAAAAAAGCTATAGCCAGTGCTGCCATAAAAATAACAAGACCGGCTGGATGAATAAAATCAAATTCGCCTGTGAGCAAAAGCCGTTTTACCCCCAACAGCGCAGATATCGGTAAAAAGCCCTCTACAGACGGTGGCCTTGGAACATAGCTGCCCTGGTCAAGGGACCATTTATAGAAAAGATAAAAGCGCCAGCCGATAAAAAGCGTACACAGACCAAAAGCTGTCAGTATTATTCGGCGTATTTTAGGCAGTTTGGTGATGGAAAAGGATTGACTTAGATTCATGCGAGACCTTCTGAAATAAAGAATTGGCTGAAAATTTCACCTTAACCAATTTCAGAAAATACTCATTTGACCTGAATCAATTGTCTTCAATTCTTCTGTATCGGTGGAGAAAGTTACATCTATTACCATAGTTGAAGGCATTGCACCACGGTGAAGGCCTGCTTTCCATTGGTTTGCCCGCCATGCCGGGCAAACAAAAAAGGCCTTACAGCAGTTACGCTGTAAGGCCTCGAAATGTTTTGGTAGCGGGGACAGGATTTGAACCTGTGACCTTCGGGTTATGAGCCCGACGAGCTACCAGACTGCTCCACCCCGCGTTAAGAACGCAGCATTATACAACCGTTGTGTATAATGTCAAATTCTAATATGGCCGGAGTTCAAAGTTTATGTTTAACTAATTTCGTTGTAGCGACATGCAATGATGAGGCCTTTAAATGGTACCTGTTACGTTTAAAGACCGAAGACAAAATAGATTCGGTGCTGGTGAACGCTTACACCATTGCCATTGCAACGTGGCAACGGGTTGAATCGGGGTGTAGTGCCGTGTAACGTTCAAAAAGCCAGAACGCAACCCTGAACCTTTGCGCCCCCTTCCAGGAATCCCCTGTGGCTCATTTGCGTCTCCCTGCTAATGGGATCAGAAAAAATATTGTTCGTACCGTTTGTCGAAGAGTAGATTGTCATGTACCCTAGAAAAGACTCACCTCCTTCATCCCTGCGGGACAGATAACAATGGACGAAATCAATCGGCAGCAGAAGCATCAGCATAAATATTTCACCGGCACCATCATCGCCCTCGTTCTTTGTCTGCTATTTGGGACTGCCGGGATGGCGGATGAACTCGCTGTCGGCCGTTTTTCTACCGCGGGCCTGACAGGCTGGGAAACAAAAAGCTTCCATGGCTTGACCCAGTATTCTCTGACCCGGGCGCAGGAGCACATCGTCGTGCAAGCAACCAGCCAAGGAGCAGCATCAGGCCTGGTTAAAAAAATAAGCTTTGATCCGCAAAAATATCGTTACCTGCGCTGGTCGTGGAAAATTGACCATATACTATCAGCGGGCGATGAGACAACAAAAGCCGGAGACGACTATGCCGCTCGAATCTATGTCGTTTTTAGCGGCAAATTCTTCTGGCAGACCAAAGCGATTAACTACATCTGGGCCAACAAGCTGCAGAAAGGCGGTTTTATTGCCAACGCCTATACCTCCAGTGCCATGATGGTAGCCGTTCAATCCGGACCGGAGAACACCGGACAGTGGCTTACCGAACAAAGAGATATCCTGGCTGACTACAAAACGCTGTTTGGCTCCGATCCGAGCGAGGCAAGTGCTATAGCCATCATGACCGATACCGACGACACCGGTGAAAAGGCGGTAGCGTGGTACGGCGATATTACCCTGGCAACGGACTGAATCCTACTGATGATATTTCGCAAGGCCAATAATGCAACAGTTGCAGCCTAGAAGAATACCTGCAACTTTGCCATGACCCGGGGTTCATCTCTCTCCTTGCAACAGGGCAATCGGCCAGGATTGCAGCAGGCGGCCAACATCCAGTGATCGCGAAGCTTTTCCTGCTTCAGCTCTATGCTCTTGATTATCAGCAAAGATATTGCGTAACTGTACGCCGGCACAGTTCTCCGGGAGTATGATTTGCGTATCATGCCAGACTGTATCGCCCAAAGGGAGATCCCTTCTGCCGTCCATCAAGCTCAAATAGAGCCTAGGCGCTACGGCGACGATTAGGTGCCGCCCTTTTTCCCTGATAAAAGCGCAGATATGCTCACTTTTTTTACCCGTTACCTGGCTCGGCAGATAGGAACCACTGGTGAAAACATCCTGTAGCCTTCTTCTCAACTGCAGGGTTTTGTAGATGACATACATCTTTGCCCGTCCATCCGATAAATTGGCAAGCATGTTCTGCTGCAATTTTTTTTGCCGATTGTCTACCGAATCAATTTCACCGAGCAGAGCAGACAACATTGCCTGTCTCCGGGCAAAGTCGACCGGTCGCCGGTTATCGGGATCAACGAGACAGAAGCGCCAGGTTTCATTGCCCTGATAGATATCGGGAATGCCGGGACTTACCAGTTTCAAAAAAACCTGGGAGAGACTGTTCAGCATGCCGAACCAGCTGACATCTTCGGCAAAAGTATCAAAATCTTGCCCAAAAGGTCTATTTTCTGGCCGAAGACTTCCCTCGACAAAGCGCATAAGCGCTTTTTCATAGGCAGCATTCGGATTTGTCCAGCTCGTAATCACTTTTGACTCCCGGCTAGTTTTTAACAAATTATCCTGCATCCGTTCGATAAAGCTGCCACGCGTTTGTTCGTCCAAAGGGGCAACAGGCCATGCCCCCAGCAGGTTCTGGTAAAAACCATATTCATCGTTTCTAGAAGGAGCCAGCTTGGCTTCAATCCTGGTTTTATAAGACCTATTCTGCAGGCTCCACAGCCTGATCCGGCGTTGCCATTCATCAGCCATTTCCGTGAGAACGTTGATTCGCGCCCGTACATCCTCACTGCGTTTGGAGTCATGGGTTGAGGTATTCAACATGGAATTCGGCCAATGGTGGAGACGGCTTTGATTGGCCTGATGGAAGGCAGCGACGGAAATCCCGAAACATTTTGGGTTGCCCCCGACTTCGTTGAGGGAAAGCAGACGATTATACCTGTAAAATAAGGTATCTTCTACTCCTTTAGCCATGACCGGTCCGGTATATTGTTGAAATTTCCTGACAAAATTAAGATATTTCTCTTTTTCAGGATCGTCTACCTCGGTTTCGAGCAGCAACACCGATTTAATAAAACCGAACACATTGGCATCGCCCAGATTATACCTGGCTTCGGCCTTTGCCAAAGCCCATTCAATGAACTGGACATCCTGCGCCGCAATTTTATCCCGGCCGGTATAGGTTCTGTACACCGGAAAAAAACAGATGACTTCAATCAAGCCATCACGCAGACTATTGAAAGTAAAATCTCGAGTTCGGCGGTTGGCCCTGGCCAGCCGGTATAACAGACTCGTCAGGACATTTAATTCTCCCGCCATGGAGAAGCGGATAATCAGCTTTTTGCAGGTATACATCAGCTGGTCGTAGTCCGTCTTGCGGCCAATGAATCGATGATACCCCAAGGTTATGGCCTTTTCCGCCGCACTCTTGACAAAAAGTCCATTGAGATGATTCGAAAAATCATACCCGGTTGTGCCACTGATCGGCCAGTTTTCCGGCAGAGCTTCAAAATCGGCGAGTATCTTTTCAACCACGATATACAGTGGTTTGTCACACCGAAAATTGCCATCCTGCATACAGCGACTCGGCTCATCATGTATTTCTCCAGCGGCAAAATCCTGGAGCCGGCAAAAATAGGCAAGAGGATCATAAAGCCCGTCCGGGTGATCAATTCGCAGACCGTCGAGTCTGCCTGTGGCGACCAGATCCAAAATCAGGCTGTGGGTCTGATTGAAAACCTCGGTATCTTCCATGCGCAGCCCAGCCAGATCGTTGATGTCAAAAAAACGGCGGTAGTTTATTTCATCGGCCGCAACCCGCCAGAAAGCGAGGCGATATGCCTGCTCTTCCAGCAGGGAGTGGAGCAGATCAAAACTTTCCGGCCGGCCGGGGACCCCGTTGAACAAAAGCACATTTTCAGCAATGAACTGTTTTATTTCCGGATGCTTTTGACAAAGCCGGGCGATTGTTCTTTTGCCCACTTCTTTATTGCGATGACGAGCCTGTATCATTGCAGCAGAGGTTTTTACGTGGCCGGACAAGTTACCAAGTCCCTGAATAAGGTGCTGGAATTCCTGATAACTATGGTGTTCTTCGCCCAGCCGCTTGCCGAGACGCTCTATGTCATACCTTAACAGGGGAGGACAGGTCCGAGGACTGACAGGAAATCGATGGTCAAAATATTGTATAAAAAATGTGCCTGATATATGGTCAAAACAAAGAGTTAACTGACCATTTTCCAACACTTTGCCATAATAATCACCAAGAACCGGCAAAAGCAGGCGTCCGGCAAGATCCGCCAGCTGGGGTCGCCAGTTGATATCAAAAAAATGCGCGTATTTCGAGGCTTCACCGTTTTCCAGAACATCCATCCACCATTGGTTGTCAGAGCCGATTCCCATATGGTTGGGAACAATATCCAAAATGAGAGCCATGCCCTGCTGCTCGAGGACCGATAAAAAACTTTCGAAATCCTTTCGACTTCCAATTTCCGGGTTTATTCTGCCATGATCAATAATGTCATAACCATGGCCACTACCCGGTCGAGCTGTCAAAAATGGAGATAAATAACAATGAGATATGCCAATATTACTCAGATAAGGGATGATCGCCGTGGCGTGCTGAAAAGTAAAACCCTCGTGCAGCTGCAACCGATAAAAGGCAAGTGGAAGCTGCGGTGCCGAGATGTGCTTTCGATCGGAGATTAAAACGGATGGTCGTACATTGCCATAACCCCGTTCCCGACAGAGTGCTTTATAGAGCAAAGCCATCTCCTCTTTGCCCGACATCTCTTCAAGATCAACAGGATAAGCAGTTTTCCAAAATTTCTGGCTGTTTACGACCGGCGGTTCGGCCTGCTCCTCAAGCCCGAGGAGATCGGCTATCGGCACCAGTAGAATCTTGGCCGGACTTCTGGCCAGAAAGACCTGTATCGCTGTAAACAGGGATTGATCCATTGCCATCTTCATCACTTGATCGACCTTGTATCCCTCCGGCAGGAGGTGTTCGTGATCAAGCGTTATCAGTAACTGAACCCGATCGCCAGCCCTGGCAATAATCGCATTTTCCTTGGCCGTATTGTCTACAAAAAGGCGCTCAGCCGCCTGCAGAAGAAGGTCTTTACTTTGCCAGAATCCCTGCAAGGTGGCAAAAAATGGTGGCGAGGAACGTACCACGCTTTCTCGTAGGTAGTCTTTGGCAGGTAACCACTCCTGCCGGTCGTTTCGTGCTGAGAGAAAATCATGACTGACAAAAATTTTCCTCTGCCGTACCAGCTCTTGTTGTTCTTCAGGCAGAAGATGGCTGTTTTCGGCAATAACCAGGCAACGATTTCTCCGACTTTCCAGAGCGATAATTCCGAGCATATCGGCAAAGGGCATAGAGATAAAGTTGTCACTCTTTTGGTCTCTGCCGGCAAAGTTAAAGGAGGATTGGAAGTAGTTCGATAGAGAATTGATAATCAGTGCACCGGCATAACGCATGCTTTGTCGCAATCCCTCAATAAAGGGTCGATAACGAAGCTTTCTGAGACTCTGCGGCAGAAAAACCGGCAGACCGACAGCAGGATCCTGGCCGGGACGAGCAAGCGGATGTCCTGTCAGCGTCAAACCGGCTAGCAACACCTCCTTATAACGCCAGGATTCAAAGCCACTCACATGCACACTGAAGGGGAATTCTCCGAGAAGACCGACTTTAAGCCCCAGTTCCATAGAGCGACGACCGAGTGCCGCCAATTGGATCTTGGCCTGCCACTGGAGATATTGGTAATATTCTATCTCATACGCCGCATCCTGGGCGAACTGAGCGACCTCTTGCGAAGAGAAATCAGTAAACTCGACCGGCCAGCTTTGCCAGCCTGTTTTATATCGATCTTCACCACTGAATTTTTTATCGAGAGCGGTAAAAACCGCAAACAAGTGCAGCGTCTCCCCCTCTTTTTCTTGAAACTGGCGAAATTCTGTCCCTCTGGCCGTCTCCGGATGCAAATGATTGCTATAAAAACAGTCCCATAGTTTTCTCAGCTGTTCTTCTTTTATTGTGCACACTTCAGCATAATCACGTTGCGACTGGTCTCGCAGCCTGGTTAATCGTGCCTGGAGTTCTGGGTGCTCGACAATCTTGTTAACCGCCTCGCATTCGCCAAAATCGGCGATCGCCGTGACGTCAATAAAAAGGACCTGCAACTGCGAGCGGCTGGAAGGACTATAGGGGTTCGGTCCATTTCGCAGATTATCGGGATCATCCGAGTCAAGGTGACTTTGAACACAACTCGACAGCGGACCTGTATGCAGTGTTCCGGCCCCTCCCGCGGCGCTGATGTCGAGTATTTTCAACACATCGGAGAAATCGCCGACACCCCAATTGTCTCTTGAGCGGAGCGCATGCGGGTGGACACTGAGGCCCCAGACCCGGCGATCGTCTGCTATGCCGGGGGGCACATAGCCCTCCGTCGGCGCGACAATCAGGAGCTGGACTGCCCGTACCTCTTCCTCTTCTCGTTCAGCCTCATGAATCGACAATTCATGGTATCCGCTCTGCAGAGACAGGCCGGGGGCGAGAAAGAGCAGAGGGCTCCGGTCGTCAAGTCCAATGCCCGCCTGCGCAACCAGTTCACTGCGGGTAAAGCTGCCCTGGTGTCGAGCACCATTTTCCTCGGTAAGCGTCCAGTGGTAGGTCCGTTCGTCGCCGGATGGCAACCGGACGGGCAGCTTTATCGGCATGGTCGTCTCTAGAAGCACCTGTACAGGATCGAGTATCTGCTGCCTGCGCTGTACATCCATCTGCTGCAGCAGCGCGTCCGCATCTGCTGCTCCTAAGATGGGCAGGTGGGCTGCCTGCAGCAGAGAGACGAGGTACTGCTCGGCTTCCGGTCCTTCTGGCATGCCGACTGTTATACCCAAGTCGGCGGCAATTCTCCGCAGCGTTTTTTCACTCATTATGTCCCCCTCGCTTATCAATCAGCCAGACAATACTCTTTGCCGGCAGAGTGCCATGTGGTGCAACATGGTTCTGCTGCCCCTGGTATTGATACAGGACCTGCGTGCTCTCAGATATTTCGTGAGCGGCCACAGAAGATGTCGGTTCAATTCTGACAACCTGATCATGCAGGTTAAAGTGCACAACAAGGGTTTCCTGTTCAGTCAATTTCCACCACGCCTTCAGCGATTTTTCGGCAAAAACCTGCATCCCGGCATCATTGCCCTGTCTGTTTTGCAGACGAGGGACTATTTCCTGTCGGCGGATATGCAAAAGTTTTCGATACAGCTGTACATTCGCATTGCCTTCAGGCGCATCAATGCTCTGCCAGTCAAGCTTGGAGCGCATAAAGGTTGCCTCAGAGGTGGGATCGGGAATGCGTTGCAGGCTTTCCCGCGAATTGAACTGGGCAAAGTGGGAAAATTCTTTCAATCTCCCACTGACCACGCTTTTTGCCAGCTCAGGATAAAAATCACAAAAAAAGCAGAAGGGACTTACCGCACCAAACTCCTCACCCATGAAGAGGAGCGGCGGCGAAGGGGCAAGCAGAAAAAGGGCAACGAGGATGGCGAGGCCATGGTGATCGGTCAGAGCATTCAGCCTTTCTCCCAGGGCACGATTGCCAATCTGATCATGATTTTGTAAAAAAACCACAAAGGCAGCCGGGGGTAAATGTCCACTGCGATCTCCGCGTTGTGCACCATCGCGAAACGAGGAAATTTCTCCCTGATAGGCAAAACCTTCAGTGAGACAGCGTCCCAGGTGTCGGATAGGTTGGTCCGCGTAATCCTGATAATAGCCCTCTTTCTCCCCGGTTAAGAGAATGTGGCAGGCATGATGAAAGTCATCGTTCCACTGCGCGGTAAAAAATTGCGGCTGGCCATTGGGTTTTCTGTCCAGGTAACCGGCGCAGTTGTCATCGTTTTCCAGGATGAGATGGATATGGCGCCGACTCCCCGGACCTGCGTTCACTCTTTCGGCAATTTCTTCGAGAATGTCGGGACGGCACGTATCGAAAATAGTGTGCACCGCATCAAACCGAAGACCATCCAGATGGAATTCTTCAAGCCAGTACAGGACATTGGCAATATAAAAGTCCCGGACAGTTCTACTCTGGCCGCCACAAAAATTAATTGCCGCACCCCATGGAGTGGTAAACCGTTCTGTGAAAAAGGCATCGCGGGCATAGACATACAGATAATTCCCTTCCGGTCCGAAATGGTTGTATACCACATCGAGAAAGACCATAAGGCCCCGCTGATGCGCCGCGTCGATCAGCTCTTTGAGATCTTCCGGTTTGCCATAAACGCTGCAAGGTGCAAAAAGCAGCGCGCCATCGTAGCCCCAGTTAAAGTTGCCGGGGAATTGGGCTACCGGCATACACTCTATGGCGGTAATACCGAGCTGCACCAGATAATCGAGCCGTTCTGTGATCTCCTTAAACGTTCCTGCCTGCGAAAAACAACCTACATGCAACTCGTAAACAACTGCTTCCTCCCATGGCCGTCCCTGCCACCCGGCATCGTGCCAGAGATATGCATCGGGATCGCAGACGACACTTGGTCCGTGAATGTCGCGCGCCTGATAGCGGCTGGCCGGATCGGGAACAAGCAGTTCTCCGTTAATATTGAACTGATACAAATCGCCGACTCTTGCCGTCGGGTGATGTACGGTATACCAGCCATCTTCCAGGCCGGTCATCGGCACGAACTGTTTTCCCGTCGATGTCGCCAACAAACAAAGCTCCACCTGCCTGGCCTGTGGTGCCCACAGACGAAAATGAACCCCTCCGGCCGGGTCGATGCTGGTGCCGAAATTCATGGAAAAATTAGCCACCCTTCTGTCCCTTTTCTTCCTGGCACATGCCTTGTTCGTTCAGCAGGGATGCAGCCTGTTGGTCCAGTAACCAAATCAACTTTCCGTTCACTGGTTGAATCAATTGGGCCGGCAATCGCTGGTAATCAATCGGCCCTTCCAGAACACTGTGCACTACTTCCGCTTTTTCGCGGCCAAAGACTAGAAAGACAAGCCTCCGTGCGGCATTGAGGATGATGGGGGTCAGCGTGACCCGTGACACCTTCGGTGCAGCTTCGGTCACCCCGACCACCCAGCACTGCTTCTCTTGCAGGGCAGAGCTGCCGGGAAAAAGAGATGCGGTATGACCGTCTAAGCCAAGACCCAGAAAAACCAGATCCAGCACCGGCACTGCTGACTCCTCTTTCGTTTTTGTCCGCAACACCTCCTGGTACCTGGCTGCTTCGGCTGCAACATCTGCGGCACAGCGAATAGGATGCACATGGGCCATATCGACAGGAACCCGGCTGAGCAGGGTCAACCGGGCCATAAGCGCGTTATTGCGCGGATCGTCATCCGGCACACAGCGTTCATCGCCCCAGAATACATGGACATCAGGCCAGGAGATCCGCTCGCGCCGGGGCGACTCGGCCAGGAGCTCATAGACGCGCTTCGGCGTCTGCCCACCGGACAGAGCAACCTTGAAAGATCCGTGGTCACGCACCGCCTCTTGCGCCAACTGAACAAACAGATCCGCCGCGGCGCAGCAAACGGATTCAGGATCATTGAATATACGAATCATGATTTTGTTCCCATACCAAAAAAATTTTCCGCTCGGCGATCTCTGTTGTCTTACCACAGAGAATTTTGTCTAGCCGAACAGGAGAACCAAAGAGCAGGCGCAGATTGGCAAAATGCAATATTCATGATAGACATTGGGGGCCCAGACGGCAAAAGACGTCCCCTCAAAATCAACAAGGATAAAATCATTGTTGCTGATCCGCAACACCTGGCCCAGGTAAAAATCGCGGTGACGCCGATTATGGATCGCCCAAATATTCTGTCCTGGCTGACAGGATTCGTCCATTGAGATAGGACAGATAAGGCGTGCAGCAAAAGAGATCACACGTACTACAACGCTGCCATTTGTGGACGAGTTGATGCCTTTTGAGCAGATCATACAACCTGGAACGCAAGAGACCAGAAACTTCGCAACTATTCGGGATATTTCTATTTGTAACGGCCAGGAGCTGGCGAAGATATTTTTCTTCCTGATCGGCAAGAACCTTGTCCCGGGCTTCTTTCAGCGTCGGCATATCCCTAATTTGAGAATACTCCGGTCCGTCCTGCGGAGAGGTCGGCACACCTGCCGTCATTGCCGCTATTTTTTGGGGGTCTCCAGTGGCATCTCGGCAACCTCATCGAGAAAAAGCGTGCCGCCATCTGCCTGCTTAAGAAGACCCAAGTGTTTTTTATCGGCACCGGTGAAAGAACCTTTGGCATGACCGAAAAGGATACTCTCTACCAGGGTCGGGGAGAGCGGTACAATCGACAAGAGTCATATTCTGATCGACACGGGAGCTCAGCCTATGTATGAGCGAGGCAAAAAGCTCCTTGCCGGACCCTGTCTCTCCGGATATCAGAACGTTGGCATCAGACGGCGCGATCTTAGCCACAAAATTGATACACTTCTGGATCAGATTACTCTGGCCGATGACACCATGCCGCTTGAGTCGATCACGAAATGCGTGCTGCTTCTGGTGAACAAAATTCTCGTAACGCTCTTATCGATCGAATACTTTGCACGATTCAGAATGCGAACAATGGTATTACGATAATCCATTTTTCACAAAAGAACAGAAAGAAAAAAGAGACGATCTCTTGCTGTTTATAACGTTCTCCCTGCATCTCGGTATATTAATTGCAAAAAGTATACAAAAGCAAAAGTGTTACCAGAAACAATGGTACATCAGATGGCAAGGAAGGCAGATGAACGACATTCTAATACTCTTAATTGAGGGCAGACCGGAAGAAAGGACACTTATCCGGGAATACCTCTCGGCAAAACCGCCCTTTCACTTCGAACTGAAGGAAGCAGAGAGTCTGGAACTGGCGCTGTCTCTGCTTGCGCGTGACGAGTTTGACGTGGTGCTGCTCGATCTCGAGCTGCCGGATTCTTCAGGGCTTGATACTGCCCGCAGGGTGATCACAAAAATTAGAGAAACTCCGGTTATTGTCCTGGCCAACCCTGAAGATGAGGCACTTGTTCAACAGGTAGTCCGTTATGGTACCGAGGATTATATCGAAAAAAGATTGCTCTCTTCGGCCATACTTTTTAAATCGATCAGCTATGCTATGGAACGAAAGAAAATCATCCAGGCTCACCCATCCGGATTGCCTCAAGGATATTGAACAAAAATAATATCTTACTGTTAAGGGAGCTTATAAACGAGATACAATCATAGTCTCGTAGTCAGTGACATTTCTACTTATCGCTATTATGGTTGGGTTATTGGGCTTTACCGGTACTGCCAGAGCGGCGGAATGAATTGCCAAAATCCTCTTTTTAGTCTTTCTCGTTCTCGGTCGCCGACCGAAGATTTAGTCCTAGTATTTACAAATGTTGCCCGCCGGAATTTCCATCTCCAGGGGGCCAGGCAGGATAAAACTCTTCCTCGTGATGCATATGAATTCATTTGATACATTTATTTTTCCGAATACTGATGTTTTTAAAGAGGAATATTATCCGCTGCTGCTGTTTTGCTCTCCCCTGCACTTTCTGCAACCAGTGGAGCCTGATCCCGACGCCAAAAATGATGCGGAAAAAGCACATTTCTTCAAACATGGCTTCTGGCAGGCACATACTCCTGCTCCACTTGGTAACAACCGAAAGAGTTTCTTACGTTTGATTGACGATATTAGAGCCAATAAAGGGCAGTATCTAGAGCAGCTCAGCGCACTGAACACCGCTTCTGGGGCGACACCTTCAAGTGCAGATGATCCAGAACAAAAGCATGCGGTTGTCGCCTCTCTGCTGAAAGAACACGGGGTGCCGGAAAAAGATATTAATGGGAAACTGGAGCTGTGGCAGTCTCGACTTATTCTGACTATTGCCGAAATACTCGACTATGAAGAAGACGATCTACAAGAGGAACTTGCTTATTTTAATGAAGACGAAAGAGCGACCCTTCGTTCCTTACCAAGAGAGGACGACTCCGATGAAGGGCATCAGTTTAAAGAAGTGGAAAAATTCACAGAACAGCTGAAAAAGCCACACCTGACCACTATCGCCAAGCGTTTCGATGCCTGGCTGCATCTCATGCACCAGCAGCCGCTCCCTTCGGTAAATCTCTGGCTAGCCTCAACACGCGCTGCTGCCGAGCAGATTCTGCAGAGATACACATCTGAGAGCGGCAGGCATGCTGTGCCTCTTTTAAAGCTTGTCCTGCCCGCTACTATTTCGGCAAGCGGCAAATATGTAGTCGAGCAGGTTGAAGCCTTTCACCGGGCGACAGCGCTTATCCACCGGGGGCTGGCTGGCGATTTCACCCGGATTACCACAACAGTGCCATACGTGCCTGATTCGCCTGATTCTCTGCTGCCCTACGGCACCGACTGGGCCGACCGATGGGAAAACGTACTCTATGATTCTTTTCCTGCTACCCAGAATGGCAGAACCGACATCACTTTTTACCTGTTACCTGATCAGCCGGTCGCTGACTTTTTCGCAGCACCGGATACCGGCAAAAAAGTAACCAACACAGACGATGGAGCTGCTCATGGTTTACTCGGCGTACTTGGTTCCGCCTGTTCTTAGAGCAGCTGTGTCTGTAGAAAGTCCAGTAATCGTGCAGGAAAAAGACCCAGCAAAATGATGAGAACACAAGAGAATACCAGCAGTATCATTTCATAGCTACGGATGCTTCTGCTCTGTTTTGAAGGAGCTCGCTGCAGATAGAGGGCAGCAACCAGTCGAAGGTAATAATAGATCGACACTGCCGCAGTAAGGATGCCGATTATAGCCAGAGCATTTTCCCCGGCGCGGATGGCCGAGATGAAGATCAGAAATTTGCCGGTAAAACCGACTGTGGGCGGGATACCCGCCAGCCCAAACAAGGCGACAGCCAGCACGCCCGAAGCCACCGGTTGCGTAAAGCCGCGGCCGCGATAATCGTCGAGGTCGGCCCCACAACCACCTGCTTCCAGCACCCCGATGGCACCAAAGGCGGCAAGACTCATAATGCCGTAACCAATGGCATAGAAAGCAGCCGCCTGCAAGCCATTGTCATGGTGACTGACAAGCGCAACCAGCACATAACCCATCTGGGCTATGGAGGAATAAGCAAGCATCCGGCGAACCCGATTTTGCCGTAATGCGGCCAGATTGCCCACCAGCATGGATAAAAGCGCCAGGACAAACAGTGGTATCCGCAGGACGGTAAGCTCCTTCACCTGCACCAGCAGGACGACCATTAACAGAACCGCGGCAGCCTTGGAACCGCCGGATAGAAAGGCAACGACCGGCGGCGGCGCAGCTTCATAGATATCAGGAGTCCAGAGATGGGCCGGGACCAGCGACAGCTTAAAAGCGATACCGATAAGTAGGAAGCCCCATCCGGCCAGGGCTATTGGATCACGGGCATCTGCAGCAAGAGTGGTCTGCATAATCTCGCTGATACCTAAAGAGCCGCTGACGCAGTAGAGCAAACCTATACCAAATGCCATAAAAGCCGCGCTCAGTGCCCCCAACAGCAGATATTTCAGCCCCGCCTCGCTGGAGACATCCTGCTCCCTGTCGATAGCGGCCAGAATATAAAACCCAAAAGTCATCGCCTCAAGCCCAAGAAACAAAACCAGCAAATTGGTGGCCGAGGCCAGAGCGACCATACCAAAGGTGGTAAACAGGATGGTCGCTGGATATTCCTCACCAGCAATGTCGCGATGTCGATTGTAGCTGTGCGAGAGCAGCAGTACTGCCGCGGCCAGAAAACAAAAATACGCGGAAAACAGGCGCGTCAGCCCACTGGCCGAAAGTCCCAGACCGGGGGCGATGAGAGCCGGCGGGGTCTGCATCGACCAGAGCCCTGCACCGACAGCGGCGATAATAGCGATGACATATCCTGTTGTCTGCTTTGTGCTGATCGCTCCACTAATCAGGGTGATCAGTGCCCCGATTGCCAGGATAAGCAGAGGAAGGGCTATCTGTATATCAGCCAAGCTTATCATGGTGTGCCTCCCGTCAGTAAGGCTACCGGCATATGCAGCATATCCAGCAACGGTCCGGGATGAAGGCCAATGAACAACACCCCTATTGCCAAAACAGTGAGAATCAGAGTCTCTCGGCCCGTCACATCAACCATCGGTAGAGGCTGTCGTTCTTTCTGGAACAACACTTCCTGCACCAGGCGCACGGTATAGACCAGCGATAAGATCAGGCCGAGAAAGGCCAGGATGGTTGCCGGTTGCGCAACCTGGTATGAGCCGGTCAGGATGAGGAATTCACCAACGAAATTGTTCAGGCCCGGCAGCCCTGCCGAGGCCATGGCAAAGAGCATAAAAAAGCAGGAAAGTATCGGAACTTTTCCCCACAAGCCCCCGTAGGCACTGATTTCTCTGGTATTGGTTCGAGAAGCCAGCATGCCGACCAAAGCAAAAAGCGCCGAGGTAGTCACCCCGTGACTGACCATCTGCAGGACGGAGCCGGAAAGGGCTACCGGCGTCCAGGCGGCGATACCGAGAGCGACAAAACCCATATGACCGATACTGGAATAGGCGACAAGACGCTTCATATCTTTCTGAGCAAAGGCAATCCAGGAACTGTAGAGAATGCCGGTTACGGCCATAATAGTAAGTACCGGCGTCAGAGTGCGGGCCGCCTCGGGAAAAAGCGGATAGCCAAAACGAATCAGCCCGTAGGCCCCGGTTTTGAGCAGCAGACCGGCCAGATCTATACTGCCTGCCGTCGACGCGTCGGTATGGGCATCGGGCAGCCAGGTATGCAGGGGAACCAACGGAAATTTGATGGCAAAGCTGAAGAGAAAGGCACCGTAGAGCCACAGGCCGACCAGCGGATCGAGACTAGTGCCGAGCAAGCCGCTCAAGCCGAAAGTATAAATACCGCTCTGCCGACCGTGGATCAGGTAGAGACCGATGATCGCCAGCAGCATGAGCAGCGAACCAACCAGGGTGACGACAAAGAATTTAATGGCCGAATAGATGTTGCGGCCATGACCATAGATGCCGATCAGGAAAAACATGGGGATCAGCATGACCTCCCAGAAAAGATAGAATAAGAAGAGGTCAAGAGCAAGAAATACGCCGACAATACTACTCTCCATAATGAGCAGCAATATATAGTGCAGTACCGTGCGCTGCTGGATAGTACGCCAGGATACCAGCATGGCGATAATTGTCAGCAGGGCAGTCATAATAACCAGCAGCAGGCTGATTCCGTCCATACCCAGGGTGAAACGGATGCCGAGGCTGTCTATCCAGGAAAAGTCCTCGAACAGGAAAAAACCCGGCAGTGCGCCATCCGGCGGCCTACGCCCTGCTGCCGACCAGGTCCAGCAGGCAATAAAGAGCTCAACAACAGCCACACCAATAGCGACATACTTTGCTGTAGTAATTCGCTTTCTAAGCGGAATAAGAACAAGAACGCCTGCCAGCGGCAAAAAAATGAGCAGGCTGAGCACAGGATAGTTTGTCATAGAATCTCCCAGGCAAACCAGCCTATCATCAGTGTTGCACCGGCAACAAGACTCAGCATATAGACCGAGATCCGGCCATTGCCCCACCTCCCCAGGAATTGCCCGGTGCGACCGAACTGAACAGCCGTCCAGTCGAGCGAGTCATCGATAACCCCTTCATCCACCCGCTGCCAGAGGATGCCAGCCAGCCTGGAAAAAGGTCGGATAAAAAGCCATGCATACAGTCTGTCAAAATACCAGCCAGCCTGGAGAAAAGCGACCAGCTTGGTTGGCGGCTGCTTTGCCCCGGCGATACGTATTTCGCGGCATTGTCTGCCATAGCCGTAATAGAGCCAGGCGATGACCATGCCGACCAGGACCACAAGAGAAGCCACCCCCTTCAGGGTCTCTTCCGTAGCCAGCCGGACATGGCTTGCCTGTTCATTAAGAGACACCAGGAAAAAATCGAGCAGGCCACCTGCCACTCCTCCCACCAGCGCCAGGAATGCCAGGGGAATAAGGATAATCTCCATGATTCGGGGGAGCGACTGCAGAGAAGGTCCAGAGGCTTTTGGCGTCTCCAGCCTGGCCTCCATGGTGGGCACACGATCACCGAAGACGAGAAAAACCATTCTGAAAGTATAAATAACGGTCAACAAAACGGTGAACATCCCCACCAGATAGAGCCCGCCATACAACATCCCGCCTTTGCCCCAGGCCGCAGTCAGTATACTTTCTTTACTGAAAAATCCGCCCGTCGGCGGCACTCCGGCGAGGCACAGGCTCCCGGCCAGAAACGGCCAGAAAACCCAGGGCAATTTGCGAAACAAACCACCCATGCAAAAAATATCCTGCTCGTGATGCAACGCACTGATAATACAGCCGGCACCGAGAAACAGCAGGGCTTTGAAGAAGGCATGGATGATTAGATGAAAGGTCGCAGCGGTAATGGCTCCACAGCCCACGGCCAACATCATATAGCCAATCTGGCTGATGGTGGAATAGGCCAGAATCCGCTTTAAATCGCGCTCGGCTAGGGCGCAAGTTGCACCATAGAAGGCAGTGAAGGCTCCGGTCACGGCGATTGCCCCGACAACCACAGTCGATACGCCGATCAGTGGAAACATGCGCATCAACAGGTAGACCCCGGCTGTGACCATGGTTGCCGCGTGGATCTGGGCGGAGACCGGGGTTGGCCCGGCCATGGCGTCCGGCAGCCAGACCATCAGCGGAGCCTGTGCCGATTTACCCATGGCCCCGAGCAGCAGAAGAAGACCAAGAACGGTGATTATGGTCATGCTGACACCACCCTGGGACGGCCCCAATTGATTCAACTGGGTGATCGAAAAGGTATGAAAAAGCTTAAACATCCAGACGATGGCGATGGCAAGACCAATATCGCCAATGCGGGTGACGATAAACGCCTTGCGTCCGGCGGTGGCATTTTCAGTCTCTTTGTACCAGAATCCGATCAGGGCGTAGGAACAGAACCCGACCCCTTCCCAGCCCAGATAGAGCAGCAGCATATTCTCGGCCAGCACAAGAAGCAGCATGGCACCGGTAAACAGATTGAGCAGGGCAAAGAACCGGACATAGCCGGGGTCACCTGCCATATAGCCAATGGAGTAGAGATGGATCAGGCCGCAGACAAAAGTAATCATCATGATAAGCGACAACGAGAGCGGATCGAGATAGAAGCTTACCGGAGCCGAGAAGGTAAAAGAAGAGAGCCATGGGCCGATCTCTACTACCCCTAATCCGGCATAGTTGCCTGCGGCGAATAAGCTCGCTATAAAGCTAGCCCAGATCACAGAACAGGCCGTAACCTCTACGAATCGCCGGGGCAGCAGACGACCCAGCAGGATGATGCCGGTCCCGCCCAGCAGGGGCAGCAGGACTATCAACGCAAGAACTATTTTCATCGATCCCTCAATTGCCGGAATTCATCGACATTTACCGTATTTTTGCGCTGGTGCAGATAGACGACGATTGCCAGGGCTAAAGAGACCTCGGCGGAGGTCATGGCGATAATCATCAGGGCGAAAACCTGGCCGTCGGCCATACCCCACTGGTAAGAACCGGCAACGAATACCAGCATTGCCGCATTCAGCATAATCTCGATACCGATCAGCATCATAATGACGTTGGTCCGCCAGATGAGCACGCAAATCACCCCCAGGGCAAAGAGAACTGAGGCCAAAATAAGCAGATGGTTAAGCGGCACGATCATGGCTTGCGCCTCCTGCCCAGATACAACACGCCGACGATAGCAAAGAGCAATTGCATGGAGATGATCTCGATAGCCACGCCGTATTTCTTAAAAAGCGTTATGGCAAAATCTCCCACACTGATCAGGTGCTTCTCCGCACCACCAGTGATATCGGCCACGGGAGCAGAACGATTGGCAATAAGCAGCACCAGCGCAACAAGGATAATCCCGGCCAGCACCAGGGCTGGTAGACAATGCACCAGCGAAGGACGCCTGGCCTCCTGTGGATTCCCCTGATCGAGCATCATAATGACAAACATGAATAAAACCATGACGGCCCCGGCATAGATGATTACCTCAAAGACCGCGATCAATGGTGCGGCTAATAAATAGAAGATCACGGCCAGAGCGAAAAAAGAGGTCACCAGGAAGATTATGGCATGCACCGGATGTTTCTCGGTAATGGCCAGAATGGTGGCGATGACGGTGACGATGGCCAGGATGTAGAAAAGATACTGTTCCATAGCTGATTTTTCTGTACTCTCAGTGTCGATATGATCGATATGGTACCCATGCAGCGCATGGGCACCAGCGCCATTATTGCATAGACTTACGGCAATAGGCTGCGTACATCTACCGGTGGTTTCTCTTCATCGCCAGCCCCGCGAGGCTGGGTCACCCCTATTCCCGCGTGGTGGTAAAAATTGTAGTCCGGATCCTTGCCGCAGCCATCAATGAGCAAATCCTCTTTTTCATAGAGCAAGTTCATGATATCCCGGTTGCAGATCTCGTAATCAGGAGTCATCTGAATCGCCAAGGTCGGGCAGGCTTCGGCACAGAGCCCGCAAAAAATGCAGCGGGAAAAATTTATCCTGAACCAGAGGGCATACCGCCTGCCGTCTTCCTGTTCCGCCGACTGCATGGAGATACAGTCCACCGGGCAGGCCGCCGAACAGAGGTAGCAGGCGACGCAGCGCTCACCCCCGTCCGGGTCGCGGGTCAGTACAATTCTGGCCCGATAGCGCGGCGACGGGATGCGTTTTTCCTCCGGATACTGCACGGTAACAGAAGGCCCGAAAATATGCTTCCAGGTCGTCCACATGCCCAGCAGGATCGCTTTAATATCATTGATCACGGACATACTTGATAAATCCAGTAAAAATTTATACTACACGATGGCTTGGTAAAAAATTATCCCTTCAGCACAATAAACCAGCCAGTAGCCAGGATATTCAGCAGCGCCAGCGGTGTCAGTATTTTCCAGCCAAAATGCATCAACTGGTCATAGCGCAGACGCGGCAAAGTGCCGCGAACCCAGATGAAAAGAAAAGCAAAGGCCAGCACTTTAATTAAAAACCAGACGACCGGCGGCAGCAGAGGTCCATGCCATCCGCCGAGGAAAAAGGTGGCCGCCAACCCGCCGAGAACGATGACATTGATATATTCGCCGACAAAAAAGAGGCCGAAACGTAAGCCGGAATATTCGGTGTGAAAACCGGCGACCAGCTCTCCCTCCGCCTCGGGAAGATCAAAAGGGATCCGTTTACATTCGGCAAAGATACTGATCACAAAAATGACAAAGGCCAGTGGCTGGTAGACAATAAACCAGCAGGACTGCTGGGCCTGGACGATCTCTGAGAGCTGAAAAGAGCGGGCCAGCATAACCACCGGCACAAGGGATAAGCCCATGGTGATTTCATAGGAAATCAACTGGGCCAGCCCACGAATACTGCCCAGCAGTGCATACTTGGAATTGGACGCCCAGCCGCCCAGGGCAACGCCGTAAACGGCGATGGAAGAAAAGGCAACGAAGAACAGCAGCCCGACGTTGATATCAACCACTTGCTGCTCCACCTGGCGTCCGAACAGGGTTATCGGCGGGCCAAAAGGGATAACGGCAAAGATCATAATAGCTGGAATCGCCGCCATGGCCGGCGCCAGGTAGAACAGCCATTTATCGGCTCCGACCGGTTTGAAATCTTCTTTGGTGATCAGCTTGATGCCATCTGCCAGTGGCTGCAGCATCCCCCAGGGGCCGGCCCGGTTGGGACCAAGCCGTTCCTGAATATAGGCCAGCAGCTTGCGTTCGGCTAAAACCAGATAGGCGGCCAGGACCAGAATTACCAGGAAGATCAGGCCGATTTTACCTAACGAGAGGGCTATATCGATGAAATCGAAGTTCATTTTATCCCTTTTCTATTCCCGCAAGCAGCAGGCCGTTTCCTGCCGCATCCAGCTTCGCCAACTGTTGCCATCGTCCGGTAAACAGTTGCATGTCTTCTTTTGTTCCGAGCCGATGCAGGATATCCACAATTACTTCCCAGGCTGGTCGACAGCCGCCGCCCGGAACGATCAAAGTATGCTGCCGAGGCGGATGCAGAGACGGATTGAGTCCTTTTATCGGCAGTCCCGGCTCCATCACTTTTTTAAAGCGCTGCGCCCGCCCTTCATTGTTTATATAGGTACCGTCCATTTCTACCCAGGCGGTCGTCGGCAAAACGATAGGGGCGGCCTTGATCGTTTCGGTATTGTGCCAGTCAAGTGCTGCCACCACGGAAATCTGCTCGAGAATTTCTGCCGGGATATCTGCCTCGACACTAATGACTGCCCTGACTTTTTTATCGGCGACAGCCTCGGCCAGAGATATCGCCCCATGCTCTTTGGCCAGCAGTGCGGCACCAAAAGCATTTGGTCCGCCCAACAGGCAGACAAGCTTTGCACCATTTTTCCCGGCCTCGGCCATGATCTCCAGCACTTTTTCTCCGCCATCGAAAATGATAACCGGGTTTTTAGCATCGGCAAGAGGAATGTCGGCCGGAGAAGCAACATGCAGTACTTCAAAAGGCAGTTTATCCAAGCTGTACAGTCTATTTTCACTCTGCCCACCGGTCCCGGCACCGTCTTCAACCAGATAGACTTTTGCGCCCCGGCGCCAGGCCTGCCTGACGGCCAGGGCCATCATCGGACCGTCCCGCAGTAGGTCACAGTCGACCAGACCGATCAGATCAGCCGCCTGGACATCTGCCATGGAGGCGGAGGTCTGTTCATTGAGATGGGCTGTTGCCGTTACCGACTGCTGTGCCTCCTCGGCTTCGACAAAGTAGCAGAGCGATCCGGCACCGGCCTTTTCATGCAACATAGGCAACAACAATGCCGCCTCCATTGACAACCTCGAGGAACCGACGATCGCCAGGCTTTCAGGGCCAAACTTTTTGCCAAACTCCTGGATGCGGAGCAGAAGGGAAGCAAGCGCCTCATCCCAGGCAACCTGTCGACCGTCAATCAGTGGAACACGGGGCCGTTCCGGCGCATTGACGGCGTTGTTGGTAAACCTTCCCTTATCACAGATAAACCAACCGTTGACCGCATCGTTTTGGCGGGCTATGACCTTCAGCAGCTCGCGGTAGCGGGCGGCGGGCACCGTATTGCAGCCAAGTGAACAATGGGGACAGACGGACGGGGCCATATCATAATCCCAATAGCGGGCACGGAACCGGGCGGTCTTATCGGTAAAGACCCCGGTGGGGCAGATATCAACCAGATTACCGGAAAAAGGCGACTCCAGCGGCCCGCCCTCGACCCGCCCGTAATAGATTCGTCCGGCGCAGCCCATCACCCCGAAATCAGTCCCTCCGGCAAAATCCTGATAGAAACGGACACAGCGGTAGCATTGAATGCAGCGGTTCATCTCATGCTCGATCTGCGGTCCCAGGTATTGATTGACGTGGGTGCGTTTTTTACCGGTATAACGCCGCAGGCCGTGGCCGCCGGCAATGGTGTAATCCTGCAGCTGGCACTCGCCACCCTCGTCACAGACCGGACAGTCGTGGGGATGATTAATCATCAGCCATTCGATCACCTGTTTGCGCATAGCCATGGCTTCTGCGTCGGTGGTCGAGACAACCATGCCGTCCTGCGCCTCGAGCATGCAGGACATCTGGATACCTTTGACCGGCCCGTCCACCATTTTCACCGCACACACCCTACAGGCCCCGGCCTTGCCCAGTGCCGGATGCCAGCAGAAATGCGGGATGGTAATTCCCACGCTCTTGGCGGCTTCCAGCACGGTTTTTCCCTGGGCCACTTCAACGGGGATGTTGTCGATGATCAATTTCGGCATTTTTCACTGTTTTCCAGTTCAGTTCCCATGCAGCGCATGGGAACCAGTGGTAATCTAAAAATCTTGCGCCTGGCATATGAAGCTTTTTACTTAGCCATCCTCATTTATATATTTTTTTTTTGAGTTAGTTCAACATACATCTTTTCTTTGCTTATTGTCCGTCACGAGTTTTAAAGGGACATCTCTGTTTGTCGATATGTTCTTCCAGTTCATCCATGAAATTATTCAGCAGCCCCTGTACCGGTCCCATTGCTCCTGGTGCCAGCGCACAGAAGGCATGATTCAACATCTTTACATGGTCCTGCAGGATAGCAATATGTTCCCTGCTGCCCTTGCCCGCTTCTATTGTTTCCAGCACATGGACCACATAAGGCAGTCCTTCGCGGCATGGCGTACACCAGCCGCACGACTCGCGGGCATAAAACCGGACCAGATTCAGCGTGGCCGCTACCAGGCAGGTGTCCTGATCGAAGACGACGATCCCCCCGGTACCGAGACGCGAGCCGGCCTTGGCCACGGGATCAAAATCCATAGGTACCTGCCAGTGTTCGGCGGAAAAATAGGGCGTTGATGCCCCGCCGGGAAGACAGGCCTTAAAACGGCTGCCCGGCCGCATACCGCCGCAGGGACCTTCGATGATTTCACCCAGCGGCATCCCCAGCGGCAGCTCAAAGCACGATCTGTTAACAACATGACCGCTGATGCAGAACAGTTTCATACCGGCTGCCTCGTCTGTTCGAGCCAGAGCTTTAAACCATTCCGGTCCTTTGCTGATAATACCCGGCAGATTAGCCAGACTTTCCGGGTTATTGACCACGGTGGGGCCGCCCCAGAGGCCTTTTACCGCAGGAAACGGCGGTTTTGCCCTGGGATTGGCTCGTTTGCCTTCCAGGGCGTTCATCAGGGCAGTCTCCTCCCCGCAGATATAGCGTCCGGCCGAACTGTGCACATCTATTTTGCAGGAAAAGCCGCTGCCGAGGATATTGTCACCCAGCAGTCCGGCCGCTAAACACTCATCGATGCCACGCTGCAGATTGGCGGTAGCCGTCTCGTAGCCGCGGCGGATAAAGATAAAAGCGTGCCGTACACCGATGGCATACGAGGCCAGGACTATCCCTTCGAGCAGCGAATAGGGATTGGCCTCGAGCAAGACCCGGTCCTTATAGGTGCCCGGCTCCATCTCGTCGCAGTTACAGATCAGCCAGCGCGGTCCGGGCAGGTCGCGCGGTACAAAAGACCACTTCTTGCCGGTGGGAAAACCAGCCCCACCCCGCCCGCGCAGACCGGAATCGCTTACCGCCTGCTCCACCTGCTTCGGCGACAACTCTTTCAAGGCCTTCTGTAGCGCCGAAAAACCGCCTTCGTCACGATATTCGTTAAACGTCACGCAGCGCCCGGGCTTGTTATGTTGGAAGAGTGGTTGCTCCATTGTCACATTTGCACCTGTTGCACCTGGTTCCCATGCAGCGCATGGGAACCAGGTTCACATTTATCATAGACATGAATTGTCATCATTTTGTCTCAAGACCTTCTCTTTCCTGTTGCAGGATGCCAAGAGCTTTTTCCAGGGTCAGCCCCCCATACAGGTTGTCGCCGACCAGCATCGTCGGAGATTCGCCGCAATTGCCCAGGCAGCAACAGGGCAGCAAGGTAAACATGCCATCGCTTGTAGTCTCGCCGATACCAATGCTAAGCCGGGCGGCGAGCTGTTGCAGCAGGGTTTCCCCACCCATGGCCCAGCAGGAGATGGAGTCGCACACATGGACCACCCGTTTGCCGACCTGCCTGCGGTAGATCATCTCATAGAAGGTGGCCAGCTCTTCGACCTGCAGCGGGCTCAAGCCGAGCAAATCGGCCGCTTCATGCAGTGCTTCATCAGTCAGCCAGCCGTAATGGCACTGCAGCTCCTTCATCACCTCGATTGCTGCCTCACGCGGGGTGACCGCTGCGGCGACACGCTTTTCAAGCACTTTTTTCAGTTCATCCGGAATCATTCTCTTACCTGTCGATATCGGCCAGCACAAAATCAATTGAGCCGATGATTGCCAGGAAATCCGCCACCAGCCACCCCTTACACAGCAGCGGCAGGGCCTGGATATGCGGAAAACTGGGCGTTTTAATACGCATTCTATACGGGATATTTGATCCGTCAGAGACGACGAAGTAGCCGTTTTCTCCTTTTGGGGCTTCCGTGGCACTATAATTCTGACCTTTCGGCGGTGCCATACCCCGGGTGGAATTAACAAAATGATGAATGAGCGACTCAATATCCTGCAGGGTGTCCGGTTTTTGCGGCAACACATAGCGGTAGTCATCGGTTATCCAGCGACCGTCCGGCATATCATTCAGACACTGGCTGATGATACGCATCGATTGCCTGATTTCTTCCACCCGGACCAGATAACGGGCCCAGCAGTCGCCCCCTTCGGCGGTGGCGATCTCAAAGTCGAACCGGTCGTAACCGCCATAGACCATCTTTTTACGCAGGTCCCAGGCAAAACCACAGGCGCGCAGGTTGGGCCCGGTCACCCCCCACTCCATGGCCTCATCGAGGCTGATCGCCCCGACTCCCTTCAGGCGGGCGGTAAAAATTGGGTTGGCCTTGAGCAGATCGTCATATTCCTTCAAACGAGCGGGCATCCAGTCGAGAAAATGCTGCACCGGTGTCTGCCAGCCTTCTGGCAGGTCCTCACTGACTCCGCCGATCCTGAACCAGGCCGGATGCATCCGCCCGCCGGTAATCATCTCGACAATATCAAAAATTTTCTCCCGGTCGGTGAACATATAAAATACCGGGGTCATCGCCCCAAGGTCGGCGGCAAAGGAGCCGAACCAGACCAGGTGACTGGCAATACGAAACAGCTCGGCCAGCATGACCCGGATGACAACTGCCCGCTCCGGTACGGTTATATTGCACAGCCGCTCAACACTGGTCAGATAGGCCATATTATTTTGGACCCCTGACAGATAGTCGATACGATCGGTGTAGGGGATAAACTGGTTCCAGTGCTGCCGTTCGCCAATCTTTTCCGCGCCGCGATGGTGATAGCCGATTTCGGTATCCATATCGACGATTTCTTCACCGTTTAATTTAAGCATGAAGCGGATAATACCGTGGGTGCCGGGATGCTGGGGCCCCAAGTTAATGATCATGGTCTCGTCGTCAATTCGTTCAAAAAAATCCGTCGCCGGGAGAGCCTGCTGCCTGCGCGCATCTTCTGCCGTATATGGGGGCAGCTCTGTGGCCCTGGAAGGATGTTCTTTGCGTAGCGGGTGCCCCTGCCAGTCCGGTGGCATGAGAATACGTTTCAGGTTCGGATGGCCAGCGAAGCGGATACCGAACATATCGAAAACTTCCCGTTCATACCAGTTGGCTGCCGGAAAGACCTCGGTAATGCTCGGCAGCTCCGGATAGTCTCCTGTTAGCTCGGTTTTGATGCGGATATAGCCCGGAGTGTCAAAGCAGAGCAGATGGTAATTGAGGGTAAAATCAGGATAGAGAGCAGCCTCGCGACGGCATGATTCGTCTACGGCGGCGATATCTTCAAGTCGGCGAAACGGCCCCACCTGCCTGTTTTTCAAAAAAGCCAAGACCTCCGGGACGATTTCGGCAGGGGCTTTATAGGTAAGCATATCAGTTGCGAGTGGGTCGACGGTCACCTTCCCGGCAAAAGCGGCCTCTAGTTCCCCACCAAGATTGAAATCAGGATAGTCGTGCCGTACCGCCGGGGGCCGCCACATATCTACGGAACGGGACATGGCGAAGTGCGGATGCTGCAGCGAGGTTCCGCGTTTGGCAATCCCGGCCATTCCCGGCCCGCGACTGTCCCTGGTTTTCGACAGCCCGTCGATGAGCACCGGCGCCGTCGTCCCCTGGTTGCCGCCTAGCATATGCAGGACCGGACGGGCAGGACGCTCTTCGGTGCGTATTTTATGCTGGAGCATCATGAGACCCTGCAGGAAAGCTTCAGGGCGCGGCGGACAACCGGGAACATAGACATCGACCGGCAGGATCTGGTTGATCCCCTGGACGACACTGTACACATCGTACATGCCACCCGAATTGGAGCAACTCCCCATGGATATTACCCAGCGTGGTTCGGGCATCTGTTCGTACAGGCGCAGGATGGACGGGGCCATTTTCTTGAAGATGGTGCCGGAAGTGACCATGAGATCCGCTTCCCTCGGCGAGCCTCGCAGTACCTCGGCACCGAAACGGGCAATATCGAGACGGGAGGTAAAGGAAGCCATCATCTCGACAAAACAACAGGAAAGCCCCCAGAACATCGGCCAGAGCGAATTGGCCCGACCCCAGTTGATCATATCGTCCAAACGAGCGAGCAGGATATTGTCAGGGATGTCATGCTTCACTAGCGACCACCCCCTTTTCCTGTCTCCTCATCTTTGAGGGACCCCACTCCAGTCCACCTTTCAGCCATATCCAAACCAGCCCCAGCAACAGCGCGACAATAAAGAAAGTAATATGGATCAGCCCCCCCAGCCCCAATTGGTCCCAGACTACCGCCCAGGTGAATATAAAAGCGCTTTCTACATCGAAGACAATGAAAAATATAGCGAGCAGATAAAAGGGGATGTACAGGCGAAGGCGGGCAGAACCAGAAGGAACGACGCCTGACTCGTAGGCCATTTCCTTGTTGCGGTTGGTTGTTTTGGCTCCAAACCACCAGGCGGCGAGAAGCATTCCACCTACCAGGAGAACAGTCACCAGGGTGTAAACGATCAGGGCAAAATATTGTGCTGGCTGCATGGTATACCTTTTAATTGCCGACTGTACCTGTCACTCAAAAAAGTCCAGAGGCCGGTTTCATCGTGCAAAGTATCGTTTTTTAACCGATCGGTTCGAATACTCTTAGAGGTGGCCAAATCCTGTCCGAGAGGAAAAATCCTGTAGAAACAGATTTTATACTGTACATCCGCCAATCTACCGTTTACAAAACACCTTACTCAGAGAAATGGCTGTAAAAAACCTGCCAGCTACAGTGCTGAAGTAGCACAATGATTAGCTGTAACTGATAGCTCCAAATCTTTGGTATGTCCAGCCTTTTAAATATCATCCGGCTCTTGTCCAGCCGATTTTTATGTTTCATCAAGGAGATAAAAAATGAATTTCCATAATTTGCAACTTAGCCTCGCTCCGCTGGTATCCCTCATTGCCGGAATTCTTATCCTGATTGCACCGCGTCTGCTCAGATACATCGTGGCCATATATTTAATCATTGTAGGCATCATAGGGTTGACAGGTGGACGCGGTATACACATTTAGAAGCGGTAAAAACAACATCTCATGCCGGCTATCAATTTCAGATGGCAATATTGCCAGTAAACAAACACGGAGCATGCCTCTACTCTGCAATTCCTGCCGATGATAATAATAATGTCCGGTTGCTTGTCTCCCAAATCATTGTTAATACATACAATGGAACACAAATAGAATATCCCAAAATCTCGGCAGAACGTCACCGCCAATTGGAATCGATCCGCAAAAACTCGGAAGATGGAAGAATTTAAGGAGAGACAGGGGAGAATATGAACGAGGCCGAACCGAGAGGATTGTCCAGGATCATGCTGTTTTTGGCTCTGTCCAGAACTCCACATGGTCTGCTCGACATCTGTTCCCCCTTACTGGCAGCTCTACTGTGGCTGGGACGATTCCCTGAACCACAGGTCATCATCCAAGGCACAATTGCCGCATTTGCCGGCTATACCGCGGTTTATGCCTTAAATGATATAATCGATTATCAAAACGATAAGAAAAAGATCAGTCATACGGGTTTTCGCCAGGACACAGGATATCTTGATGCCGCCTTTGTCAGGCACCCTCTGGCTCAGGATTTATTAAGCATGCGGGAAGCAATTACCTGGGCAGGCAGCTGGATGATCATTTCTCTACTGAACGCCTACCTGCTCAATCCGGTCTGCGCTCTTATTTTGGTGATCGGCTGTTTTCTGGAAATAATGTATTGTCTGTTGCTGCAGGTAAGCCACCTGCGGACTCTAGTGAGCGGGATCGTCAAAACGCTCGGTGGACTGGCGGCTATATATGCCGTCGATTCCTCCCCGGAACCGAGCCTGCTCCTGCTGATTTTTTTCTGGTTATTTTTCTGGGAAATAGGTGGGCAGAATGTTCCAGCCGACTGGCATGACATTGAGGAGGATATCTCTATGCAGGCGCGAACTGTACCGGTTTCCCTCGGTCCGAAGATTGCCAGTATTATTGTTTTAGTGACCCTCTGCCTCAGCATCGCCTTAAGCGCGATACTGTTCCGTATCGCCCCCCTGCAGGTCCCTTTCCTTCTCTATCTGGCCACTCTTTTCTCTGGAATTTTTGTGTTGCTGATGCCGGCTTTGCGCCTTTTCAAAACCAAAGACAGGGAAGAAGCCGCTGCGCTGTTCAATCGGGCCAGCTATTATCCCTGCCTGCTCTTACTGTTCGCAATCATAACTCTTGCCAGATAAAGAAGGTCCGCTGTATTTCCAGGCACAGATATTACCAAAAATAGTGTTTGGTGGCATAAAATTTGAGTATCAAGACTCTATGGTGTTATACGCAAGATGGATATAGGCTCCTCTGGTGATAAAGAAAAGATCTTTGAAGATATTAATAGCTTGCATATTCTGATGACTGAGCTAGAAGTTTGAGTGGATGGTTTGCGTACATCCTGTCCCACTCAATGGAATCCTGTAGAAGAAAGCAAAGTCAAGTTTGGTGATCTTGAAAATCGTTACCAAGAAACAGCAAAAGTTATCTTTGACTATGATTTTGGCGGGTAAATACAACACGGAAACAATAACAGCACAGTTATCTTGTTTATCCGGGAATCGTCCTGATAAACAAGACAGATTTTAGAATTGATACTATAAGAAGATCTCTTTTGGATTATTCATGATACGCCGATACCTACCATCAGTCAGGTAGGAGAAGGGCTTTCATTAGAAAGGAGAAGAATATGAAGAGTGGCTTTTCCAAGGATGGGTTAGCCATCACCGTTAGTGGAGGGATATGAGTTTTGCCGATATATGGCTGTACAAACAGACAGAATGTCCAATGAGCACGCATTCCTACCTGCATAAGGCCAGAATGTATTGCTCTTTATTGCGGTTGCAATGGGTAACTCGAATTGCACGGCTGCTCCTCATTCTTCCGACGCTTTGTATCGGAGGCTGCAGCAACCTCGTCCTGCTTGATCCCAAGGGACCAATCGGCGAAACGGAGCGGTTCGTCATCCTTCTCGCTTTTGTCCTCATGCTGCTTGTCGTCATTCCGGTGATCATCATGGCCTTCTGGTTCCCCTGGAAATATCGGGCTGCCAACAAAAAAGCAACCTATGCTCCTCAATGGAGCTATTCCGGGAAAATCGAGTTGGTTGTCTGGCTGGTCCCCGCAGTTATTGTCACCTGCCTGAGCGTTCTTATCTGGAAAACTACCCATCAGTTGGATCCATATAAACCAATCGTTTCGGCCAGCAGTCCTGTCAACGTTGAAGCCGTGTCTCTTGATTGGCAATGGCTGTTTATTTATCCGGATGAAAATATCGCCGTTGTCAACCATCTCGTCTTTCCAGCGCATGTACCGCTGAACCTGAGAATCACCTCAGATACGGTCATGACTTCTTTTTTCATCCCGCAGCTGGGCAGCCAGATTTATGCCATGGCGGGCATGCAGACCCGCTTGCACCTGCTGGCCAATGAACTGGGAAGCTATGCCGGGCAAAACCAGCAATACAGCGGCGAAGGCTACGCGGGGATGAATTTTGATGCAGTTGCCTCGACCCCCGAGCAATACGCTGCGTGGCTGGCAGAGTGCCGAAAAGCACCGGAAAAACTGGACCTGGCCCGCTATGAACAACTTGCCAAACCGACCATCGGTGCCGCCGTCTCCTGTTTCTCGTCGGTCGAACCGGGGCTATTCGACGCTATCATCCATAAATATATGACCCATATGTCCACCTCGGACGGCACAGCCGATGGTATGCCGATGGAAAACATGCACCATATGAAAGGTAATTGATATGTTCGGAAAGTTGAGCCTTGAAGCAATCCCCTACCACGACCATCTCGTTATGATGGCGGTCATTGGTTCTATTTTGCTGGGCCTGGCTATCATGGCCCTGATCAGTTATTTCCAGAAATGGACTTACCTCTGGAAGGAATGGCTGACCAGCCTCGATCACAAAAAAATCGGTATCATGTATATTATCCTGGCCTTGGTTATGATGCTGCGTGGCCTCTCCGATGCAATCATGTTGCGCTCGCAGCAGGCCATTGCCATGGGCTCCCAGGGATATCTGCCGCCGGATCATTTTAACCAGGTTTTCAGCGCTCACGGCACAATCATGATTCTCTTCGTGGCCATGCCCTTTCTGACCGGCCTGGTAAATATTATTGTACCGTTGCAGATCGGCGCCCGAGATGTGGCCTATCCCTTTCTCAATTCGGTCAGTTTCTGGTTGACCACGACCGGTGCCATGCTGGTCATGGTATCGCTGGGTGTCGGGGACTTTTCCAAAGCCGGCTGGTCGGGCTACGCGCCTTTGACTGAGTTGCAATACAGTCCGGGCACGGGGGTCGATTACTGGTTATGGGCGTTGCAGATTGGCGGGGTCGGTTCTCTGATGACCAGTGTCAACTTTCTGGTCACCATCATCAAGATGCGTGCCCCCGGTATGACCCTGATGCGTATGCCGATTTTTATCTGGGCGACGCTGTGCACCAGCGTACTGATGCTTTTTTCCTTTCCGGTTCTGACTGCCGCCCTTTCCATGGTAACGCTTGATCGCTATCTGGGCATGCATTTTTTCAGCAACGATCTCGGCGGCAATATGATGATGTATGCCAACCTGTTCTGGATCTGGGGCCATCCGGAAGTCTATATTGTGGTGCTGCCGGCCTTCGGGATCTATTCCGAAGTTACCGCCACCTTCTCGAACAAACGACTGTTCGGCTATACCTCAATGGTCTATGCTACTGCTGCGATTATGGTCCTGTCGTTTTCCGTCTGGGTGCATCATTTTTTCACCATGGGCGCCAGTCCCAACGTCAACATCTTCTTTGGCATTACCACCATGATTATCGCCGTGCCTACCGGGGTGAAGATTTTTAACTGGCTGTTCACCATGTACCGCGGCCGGGTTCGCCTCACCACCCCGATGCTCTGGACCCTGGGATTTATAACCACCTTTGCCATCGGCGGTATGACCGGTGTACTTCTGGCTGCGCCACCTGCAGATTTCGTCTTGCACAACAGCCTGTTTTTGGTTGCCCATTTTCATAACGTGCTGATCCCCGGTGCGCTGTTTGGCTACTTTGCCGGATATTCCTACTGGTTTCCAAAGGCTTTCGGATTTGCGCTAGATGAAAAATGGGGCAAACGGGCCTTCTGGTCCTGGCTCATAGGTTTCTACCTGGCCTTTGTTCCCCTGTATATCCTCGGCTTCATGGGCATGCCTCGTCGTATGGCGTACTATGACAATCCGGACTGGCAGCCCTACCTGATCGTCGCCGCGGTAGGGACTATGGTCGTCGCGTTTGGTGTTCTCTGCACGATAATTCAACTCGTTGTCAGCATCAGGGCCCGTCACAGCACCCGTGATCTGACCGGCGACCCCTGGGAAAATGGTCGGACCCTCGAATGGGCGACAGCCTCACCACCGGCCGTCTATAACTTTGCCACGGTACCGGTCGTCCACGATATTGATGCCTTTACGGACATGAAAGAAAAGGGCATCGCCTACAAAAAACCGGAACACTATGAAGACATTCATATGCCAAAAAACAGTGCCTGCGGTTTAATCATCGGGATGCTGGCCTTCATCTCCGGTTTTGCAATGATCTGGTATATCTGGTGGCTGGCCATTGCCAGCGCCCTTGGCATACTTGTCACCATTATCGCCCGTGCCACGGATGATGCGAGCCATTACACCATCACCGCAGCGGAAGTTGAGGCTATGGAAAACAAACGGATAAACGATATGCTCGCCGCAGGTGGATTAACCAGTTAGGCCGACTATCCTGACGAGTATTGATGACAGGTACAGGAGATATTAAAAAAATGACAACGAAGACCATGGACCCTGAGGCCACAACAGCCGAAGTCTGGGAAGAACATGATATTGCTGGAAATCAGGCATTTGGCTTCTGGCTGTACCTCATGTCCGATCTGGTACTTTTTGCGGCCGTTTTCGCCACCTATGCGGTCTTGGCGCACAATTATGCCGGAGGCCCGACCGGCAGGGAGCTGTTCGATTTACCCATGGTATTCGCCGAAACGCTACTGCTGCTGGTCAGCAGTGCGACCTTCGGACTGGTCATAATCAGCATGCACCAGGGCAAGCGCGACTGGGTTTTGGGTTGGATGGCTGTTACCTTCCTGCTGGGACTCGGCTTCATTGTCATGGAAGTCCATGAATTCCGCAGCCTGATCCTTGAGGGCAATGGACCGGACCGCAGCGCCTTTCTGTCGGCATTTTTCACCCTGGTCGGCACCCATGGCGCCCATGTCGCCTCCGGCCTCATCTGGCTGGCAGTAATGATCGTCCAGGTGACCGTGAAGGGGTTTACCCTCCCCGTCCAGTCCCGCCTGATGCGCCTTAGCATGTTCTGGCACTTTCTCGATATCGTCTGGGTGGCCGTATTTACTATTGTCTATCTTATGTCTTTTGCGTAAAGGTTCCGCTATGAGTCAAGTATCCATCGACAGCACCGGGGCAAGCCGGGGTACGTATACCACCTATGGAATCGGCTTCGTCCTTTCCGTCATTCTCACCGCCATAGCCTTCTGGATAACGATGAGCGGAGCAGCTTCCCGCGCAGTCATCATAACTACCATTTTCGGCGCCGCTATTGCTCAGATCATCGTCCACCTGCACTATTTTCTGCATATGGACCGTTCATCGTCGGCACGCTGGAACATGCTGGCTCTGGTGTTCACCATCCTGATCATGGTCCTCTTTGTCGGAGGAAGCCTGTGGATCATGCACAGCCTCGATTACCGGATGATGTGAGCCCGACAAGACAGCCGGTAACGGACATCGAATCAGTGTCGACAAAAACAAAAAAAATGACAGGAATGTAGAAAAACCGGCACTGCCGTTGATCGGAGTACAGTGGGTGCAGACGATCTCCAGCTCACTCAGGCGCTTTCGCCTGGGTGAGAGCCCGTTCAAGATGAATATCAATAGTCAGCATCCGCCGCCTCTGATACTATTATCAGAGGCGGCGGAACCTTCACTTGTATCGCCTCTCTGGCGATGACATAGAAAACAGCTTATAAATAATCAGGCAAGATCAAAAGTAGACACAATGATCATGCCACCAATGAACTCATTGTATCTGCGAGTCTTTCCTGCAGCCAACTTCAACCTCCAGCATACCCTTCACTGTCTTTTTTATTGCGAAAGATCCAATAAGTGTAAGTGGTATAGGTCAAGATGATCGGCAGCAGTACGGCCATAACTCCCAGCATGAAACGCAGGGTCGTCGGGCTGGCGGCGACATCCTGGACGGTTAAACTGGTCGAGTCCATACTCGGGATCATACCGGGATACAGACCGATGGAAAGTCCGGAGAAAGACAAAATTATGATCAAATAGTTCCAGACCAGCGGTGCGAGGCGTTTTTTCAGATTGAGGCTTTGGAAATAGCGAACGCAGGCGATAAGCGTCAAAACCGCGAAAAGATAGACAAGAGACGGCGGCCAGGCGGTCCATTTAGCGGCCATTTCCTCATGCAGGATACTTGTGCCGACATAGACGGCCGCCGAGACAATAACAGTCAGGAACCCGGCCAGCCTGGCTACCCTGTAGCTCCATTGCTGGAGCGGCCCCGTTGTCCGGGCAATCAAAAATCCGGATCCCAGCATCAGATAACCGCAGATCACCCCGGCAGCGGCAATGGCCGAATACCAGTTCATCCAATCTGTAGGTTGTCCGGCGAAGCTATCGGCCTGCACGTTTATCCCGCCCATAAGTCCGCCAAGGGCTAAACCCTGCCCCAGGGTAGCCATGAGGCTGCCCAGCCCAAAAGAAAAGAGCCAGATCGGCTTTCCCCTCTCGTGGGCATTAGCGTGAAATTCAAAGGCAATGCCCCGAAAGATGAACCCAAACAGCATGAGGATAAAGGGAATATAGAGAGCGGAAAGGACTATCGAAAAAAACAGCGGGAAAGCACCGAACAGCATGCCGCCAAGGATGACCAGCCATGTCTGGTTGCCGTGCCAGATGGTATGGATAGACTGCATCATGGCATTTTTTTCCTGCTGGTCCCGGGTGAAAAGCGTCAGCATGCCAATGCCAAGATCCGCGCCATCGGTCAGCGTATAGTAGAGCAGAAAAAAACCTATTAACCCCAGCCAGATATTAGCGAGATTTGCGTTTATAAATTCCATCAAAGTGTCTCCTGTTGTGAAGATCTGGTATTACCGGGACAAAACCCGATCTCCCAGCATGAACAGTCTATGCATGTAGGCTGAATTCGGGGCCTTTTTTCAGTATCCGCCTGGCAAAAAAGAGAAAAAGGACAAACAGCAGCGAGTATATGGCCACAAATCCAAGCAGCGAGCCGGCCACCGTCTCAGCGGGAAGACGACTCACCCCATCCTCGGTTCGGAGTACTCCCTGAATAACCCAGGGCTGCCTGCCCACTTCCCGAACCACCCATCCCGCCTCCATGGCTAGATAGCTGAGCGGAATCGCCGCCATCCAGGATCGCAGCATCCATTTATGCCGACCTACATGCTCAGCCGTCAGCTGGCCTTTTTTCCAGAGCCATAGCGACCAGACCATCAGCAGCACCAGTGCGCCACCTAGGACCAGCATGATCCTAAAGCCGTAAAAAGTCAGCAGCAAAGGCGGCTGATCCTCGACCGGTACGTCCCGCAGGCCGACGACTTGACCCGTCAGCGATTCCGTGGTGATAATACTGAGGGCATAGGGCAGGCTGACTGTCCAGACGTTGTCCTGAATTTTTTTGTCCGGCCAGGCGAGGATATTCCAGGCGGCACCCTCGCCTTCGGGGTTGGTCTGCCAATGCGCTTCCATAGCGGCAAGCTTTACCGGTTGATGCAGCGTCACGGATTTACCGGCACCATGGCCAATCACAACCTGCAAGGGAGTGATAAGAACGGCGGCAACCAGCATCATTTTGAAAGAAGTGAGGAAAAAGTCAGAATACCTGCCCTGCCGCATATACCAGGCACTGATCCCACCGATAACAAAAAGCGAAATTTCCAGGCAGGCAAGCCACATATGGGTGATCCCCCAAAAGGTATCAGGGTTCCAGATCGCGGCATAAATGTCAGTCAGGATAAAACGGTTATTGATGAATTCTCCCCCGACCGGGGTCTGCATCCAGGAGTTGGCAGCCATTATCCAAAAAGCGGACATAGAACCACCCAACGCGACCATGCAGGTTGAAAAAAGATGCATTCCTGGTGAGACCCGCTTCCAGCCAAAAGCCATTATGCCGAGAAAAGAGGCCTCCAGCATAAAAGCCATTGACGCCTCAAAGCCCAGTAGATGACCGAATATATCGCCCCCCACCCGGGAGAAGGCACTCCAGTTGGTGCCGAATTGAAATTCCATGGGGATACCGCTGACCACTCCGACGGCAAAGTTCAGCAGAAACAGACGCATCCAGAACCGGGCATGATTATAGTAGCGCATCTCTTTCGTGATCAGCCAGCACACCTCCATCACAACCAGGAAAAGACTTAATCCAATGGTGAGTACCGGCCAGATGATATGAAAAATTGCCGTAAAGGCAAAATGCAGGCGGGAGAGAAAAACATGATCAGAAAAAATTTCCATACCTAGTGTCCCTAAAATTAGTGATTTTTTTGCCGGATATTGCAAGCAGCAGCATCCTTTTTACCGGCAATTCCCTTATTGGGCGCTCCCCTTAACTGCTGCACCAAGGATGGCAAAACGCGATTCCTTGTAACCATCTTGCAGCTGCAGACCGGCATCGGCGAGTGCGGCACGAAATTCCGGGCCATGGAAACGATTTTCCCGCGGATGATCGAGCATCCGAATAAAAAGAGGATTGGCGTATAACGGCGGATAGATTTCCTCAAAGAAGAAGACACCACTGTCTTTCAACACCCTGGCAATCTCCGTGACGCCCTTCTGCCAGTTTTCCAGGTGGTGAATAATGCCGTAATTGAAAACTGCATCAAAACAGTTATCGGGATAGGGCAGTTCCTGGGCATCGGCCGTCAGCAGTTGCAGTGGAATGCTTTTCCAGGAAGCCCGTTTCTGTCTCTTTTTGGCAGCCTCCAGCATGGCCACATCGATATCCAGGGCATGGATTGCGACCGGGGCAAAAGACTCGTTGATAATCTTCGTGCCGACTCCGCAACCGCAACCGATCTCCAGACATGTACCGCCGGGAGCCAGCTTGCCCATTTTCTTAAAAAACCGACCTTCCTGCTGCTGCACATACCGTCGTATCGGGCTGTTCACCCAGAGCCTCTCCGGCCAGTTGACAATCATTGCGCCTCCTTGCGACCTTGAAAAATTTTGGCAATACCGAAGGTTAATTTTGTGATTTTCGTATCAACAAAACCTGCGGCAGCGATTTCTGCGATAAACTTCGGGTCTTCAGGAAAAGAATCGACCGAATCAGCCAAATAGCTATAGGCATAATTGGTACGGGAAATTAAATTGCCAACGGGCGGCAGGATATAGTCAAAATAGAAACGATACAACCGATAGAGCAGCGGCTGATCCGGATAGGAGAATTCCATGACAAAGAGCCTGCCGCCGGGTTTTAAAACCCGGTAGAATTCGCTGAGCGCCATATCACGCTCCTCCACATTGCGCAGGCCGAAAGAAATGGTCAACGCGTCCACCGAAGCGTTCTTAATCGGCAGTTGCCGCCCATCGCCTGCTGTCAGGCTCACCTTGGCGGCAGCGCCTCGGGCAGCGATTTTCTTTCGTCCCACCGCGAGCATGCCGGGGGAAAAATCAACCCCAACCACCTTGACCAGGGGATAGCGGTCGCTGATGGCCAAAGCCACCTCCGCGGTGCCGACGGCAACGTCGAGGACCAGCCCTCCATTATCGAGCATCAAACTGTCCGCCAAAACCCGTCGCCAGTAAATATCCCGGCGCAGGGATAAAAAACTATTCTGGAAGTCATAGCTCGGCGCGATAGTTTCAAACATTGCCTTTACGGCCGTATCTTTCATTGTCTCTTCTCCATATTTTTTGCCACCCAGTTAATCTCTGCAATAAGACAATCAGTGACTGTCCCGTTTTTCAGTTCAGATGGAAGAATTGTCCAGGTGTAGGTTTCCACTTCCAGCGGCAAACTTGCCGGCAACAGCGGCAGAATTTCTTCCAGAAAGAACCGGGTACTGCCACACTCTCCGGTTTTCTCCATAAATACCGGGACATGAAAATGGACCCGCCATTCCTCGACACCCTCTGGAGCAGCGACAATAGCCTGGTCAAGATCATCGTAGCGCAGCAACCGGCCATCAGCCATTCTGCCGACTGTTTGATGCAGATAGCAGGATTCCTGAAAACGTGACAGACGGGAGATATCCGGATCCTGCAGACAAAGGGCCGAAGAAACCTGCACATGACCAATTCTGATATCGTTATCTGCCAGCATTTGCAACGATGCGGCCGGGTTTTCAAACTGCAATGCCTGATGGCAGCAGTCATAGCAGACCGCCAGACGGTTTCGTTGAGCCTGGGAGAGTGACAAGCTGGTGAAGCAATCAACAACATCTTTGGTCGTCTCCAACACACATCCGGGCTCAGGTTCCATGGCGAGGACGATTTCCTTTCCGGTTTTCTGGGCCAGATGGTCCAGGTAATCAAGGGCAACCTGGATATTCTTGGTAACCGTCGGCATATCCTCTTTTTTAATGCACGCACGAAAGCCAACCGGTACCGTCGATATGGAGCCAGACATACCGTCCGGCAACCATAGAGCCAGCAGGTCGGCAATCTTCCTGGTGTACTGCACACGTTCCGTAAAGCGCCAGTCAGGAAGATAGACCGACTCTTTCACCGGGGTGTCATGAAAGGTGCCATAGGGAAAACCATTGACGGTGGCGACATAAAATCCCTCTTCAAGACACCAGCAATGAAAATCGGTCGCCCTCTGCAGATTCATCTCCTGGCTTGCCCGGCCGGAAAGTCTCAAGCCAAGAGGAAAGAGGGCGTCAGGTGATACACGTTTCTTTACCACCGGTGCGTGCAGACGTACAGCAGAAAAAATATCCTCCCAGCTCTCGCCCGGGTGAATATTGGTACAATAGCTTATCTGCGGCAGGAGAGCGTCAGGCAACACATTTTTGGCGTTTCCGGCATGCATGGGGGCAGTCAAGGTATTTGTCCATACAAAGGAACAAGCTGCGCCATCTGGTTGGCTCGCATACCCTTGTCGCTGTCCTGCACCATCAATTCTTCAATGCAGCGCTCCATCAAAATCGAATCAATGCGGTCTACCTCTTTTTTGCTGCCGATGCCGGTCAGCAAGGTGATCGCCATCTCGCCTCCCAGGTGTTCCTGGAATGCATTGAGGGCAGCTTTGACATCAAGTTCAGCCAGTGCCGGATGATACAATGGCAGACCCAAATCGACAATTAAGGTAAAAATTAGCCGCAGTTCGCTCTCCTTGATCATGCCGCTATAATAGGAATACAGGCTATCTATGGCCATGCCGATGGCAACCGCTTCGCCATGGTGGACCTGCCCTCCGGTAATCTCCTCCAGTGTATGGGCCGACCAATGGCCGAAATCAAGGGGCCGCGCCGAACCAAGTTCAAAAGGATCTCCGCCGGAGCCGATGTGTTGCATATGCAGTGCGGCACAGCGATGGATCATCTCTTCCATGGACTGGTAAGCAAAAGAGGCAAGATCGGATCTCTGTTCATAGAGCGAGGTAAAAAACGCCTTATCTTTGATCAGGGCCACTTTCACTGCTTCCGCCATCCCGGACCGCAATTCCCTGGGAGAAAGCGTATCCAGAAAGGCAAAGTCATTGATTACCGCAAAGGGTGGGGCAAAGGTACCGATAAAATTTTTCCGACCGAGCCCGTTGACGCCGTTTTTCACCCCGACACCTGCGTCGTTCTGGCCGAGCACCGTCGTCGGCATGCGCAGAAGACGAAGGCCCCGATGGGCGATGGCCGCACCATAACCAACTGCATCGAGAACCGCTCCGCCACCTATGGCAAGGATAAAAGAATGTCGGCACAGGTGATATTGCTGAACAGAGCGCATGATCATATCAATTATGGCCGGCTCGTTTTTACAGTTTTCACCGCCCTGTACTGCCACGACCGGTCCGCAGAGTTGCATCAGCTCGTGATGCACCTCGGCATACTGGCCAATCTGCACCGGGAGGGACGGATGTGCCTGCAAAACACCCGAATCGACGAAACACAGAACCTTGTGACATTTTTTTCCACCTCGCAACAGTACCGAGGCCAATTGCGGGTCATCGGGCCGGAAGACATCCCGACCAAAAATAACAGGAAAGGTAAATTGAATGCTGAATTGCTGTTCAAGCGTCTGCATGGAAAGCTCCAAATCATATAGAGTAGTCCAATCTTATCAGGATCGGTATTTTTTTTAAGGGTCGGTCTTTGTCTTCGACTATAAACCATGAACAATTTTCACGCTACATTACTGTTCGTAATGTTATGATGCTTCTCGATATTTTTGCTTTTCTCAAGATAGAAACTGATTTCTATCAGCTCCTCATAAATAACACATAGCAACAAAAATCAGCGCAGTCGATCATTTTTGTCAATGACATATTATTCACCACTTTATTGCAGTTTTGTGCAGGTGAGAGATGCCGCGAGAGACTATTACGAATATACGGCGACAACCAAGACCTCCGGGGCCGGCGCATTTGAGGCAGGAACAGATTCCTATCAGATTGGCGCCGAATACAAATATGCAAAATCGTTTGTTTCCCAGTTGCGTCTCTCCAGATTTGACAATCCCGTTGATACTGCTGATCTCGAGGAATATACCCTGAATCCTGCCTATAATTTCAGCGGCATGGTGGCGAACTTCAGTGTCGGTCGATTTTACTGTATTGGATTACGAAAACGATCAAAAGGACGCAACTGATTTAAGGACTCGGTTGATCTACTCTTTTTAGCCGTGAGGAGAGCGAACAGGGTTTCCTGCCCATTACCATGGTTAGTACCTTGAGGGGGTACTGGACTGAGCACCCGACAAGCGAGTGTTAAAAAGAATCCCGGCTTATTTCCCGTTTACCAGGGTTAGATATTGATATCAGCCACTAAGGGCAGCTGATCGGAAGTCGTCCGGCTCAAGCTGGTGGAGTGGACCCGAAAATAATTTCCAAGGTCATGCTCCTCACTCCTGGTTGTGCCCTAAACCGGTAGAAGAAGCAAGCGACAGGATATCTGCTGGACCCGACAGAACCGGCCAGAGAGCAAAATCACAGTTTTTTTTGTAGCCTACTCCGACCGCGCCTTTGGTCAGATACAGCACGTAGGCCCAATCTGTCTCAAAGGAACTGGTGGTCGAGGACCAGTAAGCTCCTTCGATATCAGAAAAAGGATGGTGTTCCATAAGAGCCGGACTATGGTTTGAGGCATCGACGAGACTCTCCAGTTCGTTGATGGTCGGCATGCGCCAGGGTACCCCTGTTTCTTTGCCATAAGCCGCAACAGTTGCCAGTGCCTCCTGCCAGGAGGCACTGGCTTTGCCGAGTCGTGCCGAGGCGTGCCAGGTAAGGCCGGTTAGCATATCCACCACGCCATCCTTGCCGTGAATAAATCGTGGAGTGGGCCAGAGCACACCCATCCTGAGGGCTCCATCCTGCCTGCTCCCATCACATGCTCTCACCGAACCGCTGTCGTCGTAACAGCGTACGGCACCAGTACGGGCCAGGATTTCCGATTGCCCGCAGACCGGCCAGAGCCAGTAATAGCCGTCCTTGTTGCCATAAAACATCCTGCCCCCTTCAAGATGGACATACCAGGCATAGCGTGTGGCAATAGCGGCGGTGGTAGAGGTCCAATACCAGCCAAGAAAAACGTTTTGAAAGGGGTTGCCCGGGGTGAGCGCCGGTTTGCTGGCGCCATGATCGATCAGGCTGCGTAATTCACGGCGATTTGGCATCCGCCAGTCAGTCCTGCCGTACCTGACCTCGTCGTTCATATGATCAACAACATCCAGGCCCTCCTGCCAGCTGAAGGGGTACTCCGAGACGCAGCTGTTTCTCGTCCAGATAAGATCAGTAGCCTTATCCTGTACCAGGGAGTCGCCAAGTAATTGAAACCGTTCAGCGGTCCAGCCGCCGGCAAAATCGTCAGAAAGAAAGGGAGCATCCTGGCCCGCCCCCTGACAGTCAATTACCTCGCCATTTTCACTATAACATCTGGTCAGACCAGTTTGCAGGATATGTTTTGCTGTCATGCTGTTCTCCCTGCGCTGTAATCAATCGACAGGCATTCATTTTCCGTAACCGTTCACGGGCAAACCGATATATCCTTAAATAACCTCCGAACTGTACTATTGGTACGTTTAATGGCCGATGACAAAACAGATTCGGTGCTGGTGAATGCTTATCATTTTCCCTCAATATTTTTTGGTGCGCAGGATAGTGATCACCAGCCACAACCCCAGCACAACAGACAAGAGATAGCCAATGACCCCCAGAGCCGGCAGACCGAAAATAAAGGGGCCGACCCCGGTGGTAATGATCATCGAAGAACCCATGATAATAGCCCCGGTGACAACACCGACAGTCAGGCGATTCGAGGCATTTTCCAGGGTATTGACCAGCTGTTCCAGTTTATCCAGATGGAAAATGAAACTGAGCTTCCCCTGGTCGATTTTTTCCAATATCTGCAGCAACTGGCGGGGCAACTCCCGTTGCAGGGTCAAAAAGCTTGACAACGAGCTTTTCAGGCCCCGCCAGAGTACTTCAGGTCTATATCGCTGCCTGGCCAGTCGATGAACCCTCTCTTTCAATTCATCGACGACATTCAACAGAGGGAAGACCAGGCGGGCGGAACCTTCGGCGGTGACCAGGGCTTTAATCATAATTACCATATCTGTCGGCAATTTCAGGTTATGAACCCGCAAGGTAGCCAGGATGCTGGTCAGTAAGCCGCCAATATCCATATCTTTGATCGGCAGGGCATAATAGCCGTCCAATATCTCAAGCAAACCTCGTTCCAGGGACTTTCGTTCGATAGTTTTACCTCTGGGGGTGCATAACTGCAGAAAGCTGTTGACGAGTGCTTCGCTGTCCCGGTCAACAATGGCGGTCAGAATTTCAATTAAGGTAAACCGATCCCGCTCGGTCAGACGCCCCACTGTTCCCCAGTCGATAATGCACAACTGCATATCGCTGCTCACCAGAAGATTGCCAGGATGCGGATCCGCGTTGAAAAAACCATCCTCCAGAATCTGTTGAACAACCGTCTGCAGGCCAAGCCTGGCAATCCGTTCCCGGTCACATTGACGAGCCGGCTCAAGGTTTTTAAAGGAGACACCATCAAAAAAATCCATGACCAGGAGCTTCTTGGAACTGTATTTTTCATAGGGAGCGGGGATATACACCTCCGTCTGCGCGGCATAGGATCGGGCGACGTTGATATTAGTTAATTCCCGACTGAAATCGAGTTCCAGCAGCAAACTCCGCCGTACCGTCCTGGCCAGTTCCGGCAAATCGTAACATTGCAAATCGGTAAATTGCTGGTGGAGAAATCGGCAGATGAAGTCAAGAATATCCAGATCGGAAGTAATATCCCGAACAATTCCAGGACGCTGCACTTTGACTGCCACATTCTTGCCGTTCTCTCTTAATCTGCCCCGATACACCTGAGAAAGCGATGCGGCGGCAACCGGTACATATTGAAAATCGGCAAAAACCTCGACGATGGGTTGCCCCAGTCTTTGTTCGATAACAGGAATAATGTCTGCAGATGGCACCGGCGGAACATTGTCCTGCAGTTTTTCCAACTCAGTCAGCAACTCTTTCGGTAAGAGATCGGGCCTGAGGCTCATTATTTGACCAAACTTGACAAAAGTCGGCCCCAATTCCTCAAGGACGATACGAATACGCTGAAAGAGGTTGAGGCTGCGATCTACCGGCACGATACCGTGCAGAAAATTTGCCCCCGGGACATCCAGCCGATCGACAACTTCATCAAAGCCGTACTTCGCCAGCGTAGCAACGATATCCTTGAAACGTTTCAATTTTTTTACATCACGTAAGTGCATGGAGTCCTTATTTAACTTACCCTCAGTTTATCTTCCCCTGACCACTTCGATGGCATCACCTGGCAGCTGATGCCGCGCTGTTATCTCCTGTACCACCATTCCAGCGTAGCTTCCATTGCTATTGTCGTGATTCAAGATTTTCTCATTATGTGGTTATTCGACGGTCCGGTAATTGGACGGTATCTGGTCTGTTCCTAACCTATCCGGAAGCATAAAGTATTTTAGTCATGACATACTGATAAATCTATACATGGTAAACAGAATATCGACGCATATGTAAGCGTTCACCAGCACCGAATCTGTTTTGTCATCGGTCATTAAACGTACCATAGTACAGTTAAATGACCTCTTTCGCACATCTCCGGCACTGGTGAATGCTTACAGTGCGGAGGTTATTCAGGATTTGACGGTTTTCCGGTGAACCGTTACACGCATATAACA
>CBDTUM010000020.1:0-43974 GCA_965363495.1 uncultured Desulfopila sp. | reverse complement strand
ATTACCAGACACAACAATAACGATCATCAATGCCGTTTCCGTTGATGTCGAAGAAAAATTTAATGAGGATTATTATGAATAAATTGTGCCCCACACTTCCCTTTTATCGGCTTGGACCAGCTGTGGTTCTTTGCTCTTTTCTCATCGCCGGATGTGCAGGTTCACCCACTGAAGTCAGATATGATGACAGGATGAAAACCTATTCAGCCAACCAGTACGATAAGACAACAGCACATTACATCCTCCGCCCAGGCGACCGACCTGATATCAAACCTCGAGCGAAACAGACGGCAGCTGTCTACCAAACGTCAAACGAGCAAATGGCTGGGACGCAGCGAGCCGATTTACAGCTCGTCTTAGATGCATCCGACATCCTGTTTGAATTTGACAAGTGGGTTCTCAGAGCGGAAGTTGTCCCCGAATTAGACCAGTGGGCCGATTACTTTCAGCATAACCCGCAGACAACAGCCGAGATTGATGGCTATACCGACAGTACAGGACCAGCCATCTATAACCAGACGCTGTCCGAAAGACGGGCCCAGGCGGTGATGCATTACCTGGTCAAAAAAGGGGTTGAGCCGAAAAGATTTGTGACGAGGGGATTTGGGGAGAATCATCCGGTAGCGCCGAACGTGACTCGTGAAGGACGGCAGAAAAACAGACGTGTTGAACTGAAATTCTAGCCAGTTGGTTTTTCTCTCGGTCACGCAACATTGTGACCGAGAGAAAAAGTTTGTTTCAACAATGAAGAGGCAGGCAAGTCATCCTTGACCTCAGGATGTCACGAACCCATCAAGCATCAATATTTGACAAATTTCGAACGTCTTTTATGAGGTCTGTTCAAATAATATGCGAGTATACCGGCGATCCCAAGACCGACCACCACTCCAAAAAAGAGCATGCCCCAACCACCGCCGGACGATGACGCATCCTCCACAGCTTTCTGCGCAACAATGGCCGTCTTCTCAGGTTGAGGCCCAGATACGAGATCAGGTACGGGTGTACTGGTGACTTTTTCCGGGGTCGGTTCGGGTTGGCTTATCGTTGCTGCAACGTCAGGCTTTGGCGGCACCAGGGCAAACCCCTTGGCCAGTAACTCTGCTGCCTTTGCATCACGGACTTTTCGATCCTTACTGCCCATAACTATGGCAATAATGCGCACCCCACCCTTTTTGGCAGTAGCCACTATAGAAAATCCGGCAGCCTGAAAATAGCCGGTTTTAAAACCATCGCAGCCATTGACGCTGCCCAGCAGATGATTGTGGTTGCGCATAATAAACTTGCCATCCCGAAAGGGCCGCACCTTCGTGCCGGTATATTCAAATATGTCCGTTCTTTTGGCCATCTCACGGCTGAGTATGGCAAGATCCCGAGCTGTAGTCTGATCGACATCCTGTCCCTTGGCGGGAGGCAAACCATGCACCGAATAAAAGTGGGAATCCTTCATCCCCAGCTCTGCAGCCCGTTTATTCATCAGGGCAACAAACCCCTCTGTCGATCCCGCGACATGAATGGCCAGGGCAACAGCAGCATCGTTTGCCGACTGCACAGCCAGGGCATAGAGAAGGTCTTGAACCGTAAATTGTTCTTTTGGATCTAGATAGACCTGTGACCCGCCCATCCGATATGCTTCCGGAGTCACCTGAACCATTCCATCCAGCTGCACTTTCCCCTGTTCTATCTGCTCGATAATGACCAACAGGTCCATCATCTTCAACACGGAGGCTGGATAGACCACTGCCCCGGCATGATCTTCAAACAGGACCTTGCCCGTATCGGCGTCTACAACCAGGGCCGATACATAGGGATCCTGGGATATGTCATCTACTTGAGCACGAGCGGCCCAGGCCACCTGGGCACACAAAATACCGACAAACAATAAGAGAGCAATACGTTTCATAATCTTCCTTTCGAAAACCTCAGACCGCGAAAATACGGCTTTGCAATGTAACCAGAGAACACCAGGGATGTGGATCGGTGAGAAATTGTGATTTTGATTATACCTATAAATAAACTTAAGAACTGTAGCAAACTCTTTTGAACCTGTAAAATAAAATGTACTCCCAGGCAAAAAGAAGTGCAAAGCTCAAGGGCCGGAGCTCCTCTCTCTTTTCAGACAAGCTGGAGGGGATACACACGGTCCACAGCCGAAGGTGACATGAATTTTGGGGCGCAGAACAATGAATTGAGAATGAAGGGCAAAAAGGCATGAATACGGCGGCACAATAACAGCAATCCTGGCTGGCCCGCTTATGGGCACGGGGAGTATTTTCTCGAAAAAACGGCCTCAATGCACAGGTAATTACCTTCGTCAGTCTCCTCTTTGGCGAAGACATTAACTCCCTGCAACTGGCAGGCTGACTGCCCATTGTTGTGAGCTGGGCAGTCAAAGGATATTTGACTGCCCATTCGGCTCCGTTACAAGTACCGAAAGCTCTCCCTTTAGATCCCCCGCATTCCCGCTCAAGTCAAACGGTTGATTTTTCCACTAGCGAGTCGTTGAATCTCCAGCAAAAAATCAGCGGGCTTACCACCGACCCTGGAATACGGGGAGAACGCCGGTCCTCTTTCCAGTACCCATAAGGCACCTCTATCTCAGTTAATCAGGGGCCGGCACACTCAACCAGTTCAATTTCAAAGATGAGATCTTTACCGGCAAGGGGAGGGTTTGCATCCAGAGTAATATAGGTCTCAGTAATTTCCGCCACCACTACCCGCAGGATTTCTCCATTGGCACCACCCATTTCCAGTCGCATACCCAGCTCAGGATTAAGGTCAGGCGGAACCTGCTCAATGGGTGCCTGAATAACCAGCTCATCTTTTCGCTGCCCATAGGCCTTTTCTACCGGTATATGGACAGTTTTCGACTCACCAACCTCCATTCCGACGACCCCTTCATCAAATCCCGGGATGACCTGGCCACTCCCAATGGCAAAGGCAAGTGGCTCACCTCCCTCGGAGCTGTCAAAAACAGTCCCGTCCGCGAGTTTTCCAGTATAGTGAACTTTGATATTGTCGCCTTTTTTTGTTGCAACCATCTTTCTCCTTCAAGCTCTATAGCTCTGATACTTTTTATCATTTACCATGTTTACTTAAACCGATGCCTGGGTAAAATAACTCATTGCACCCGACAGGCAAAGAATCTATTGATCCCTCGGCAAGTTAGATGAGCCGACAAACCGCCGGCACTTTTTTACAATTAAACATCATTGGTCATTTTTCAACCGCAAAACGGGTGTTCTTCAGATAATGGCCGATTTCTATTTCGCTGGCGTCGTAAGAATGCTCCGTGCAAGCTGAGAAAGCACTCTTTACGACACCCCCATCAACTCGCAAGGCCGCACCCCGGCGTTGCCGAGGCAAGAGGACTCACCACATAAGCGTATCGCACTCAGGACATTCACCTCGAAAAATCGACGCCAATCCTATTCGGTTATTTCTGCAAACGCTGCGGCCTCATAAATGCCGAGGTTATTGATCAATATTTCAACATCAGGATGCGTGTGCCCCAATTCTTCTGCTGCCTCTGCTGTGGACAAATCTCCAGCAAAACCTATCCCGGCAGTGCTCCCCGTGACCAGCGCAAGTTTGTTCTTTAATTGTAGGTCCATATGAGTCACTCCTCTTTCTTTTGCCCTCAAAAAGATTACCATAATAGGTTAAATATGACCTCATACGGGCTACGATATTCACAATATGTAAACAATCAATCGTATCAATATTCCGGATAATTCAATTTTACGATCAACGAAACGCTTCTAAAATGACCACAACTGGTCGCATACGACCTCGGAAATTCGCCGTTTATCAATTCGAGCAGCAGTAGAGGATATCTTTTAAACAGACAAAAAGCGTGAAAAAAACATTTTCGTCTTACCAACCGATACAGGCAAGGCAGTAAAGCTCAAGAGAGACGAGGCATGGCGTCATCTCTGTGCGTGCAAGAGTCGCATTCTCGGTCTAAAGTATGTCACTCTGCTAACGATGCGGGCGAAAAGGTAATGGTTGCAAATCGTTACGAGATGCAAGATAATTCGGGAACTGGAAGACATAATTTTACCACAGTATAAAATACGGGGTAGGGAGCGTTTTCTTCGTTTTTTCTTTTATCAACGTTAGAGTAGTGTCAAGCCCAACCAGAGTGCTTATACCCTATTAGTGACTCTAGAGTTCCAAGCAAAATATTTTTTTAAAAAAAACTACCAGTAACAGCAATGAATAAGACTAAAATAATTGCCACCCTTGGTCCAGCAACCGAGAGTAAAGAGAAGATTGTGGAATTAATCCGGGCCGGAATGAACGTGGCCAGGATCAATCTCTCCCATGGCAACAGGGACAGTCATTTTAAGTTTATTGAAATGGTCAAGCAGGCTCGACGTATTACCGGTACCTACACAGGAATTCTCCTCGACACCCGTGGTCCGGAAATTCGTGTGGGCGATCTCATAGAGCCGCTGATACTTGAGATCGGTGAGACACTGATTATTAGTGCACACCAGCCTGGCGCATCCTGCAATCGTATCGGCACCAATTATCCGGGGTTGATTTATGACGTTCGACCAGGCAACCGGATCTTCCTTGACGATGGCAAACTGGCTCTGCAGGTCGAAAGTATTCAAGACGGTGATGTGTACACCCGGATACTCGTCGGCGGCAAGCTTTCCAGTCGTAAACGGGTCAGCCTGCCTGACTGTGACATCAACCTGCCCTCACTGACCGAACAAGATCAACAAGATATTGCTTTTGGAGTTGAACAAAAAGTGGACTTCATTGCCACTTCTTTTGTCAGAAAAGCCGACGATATCTGGGCCGTGCGGAAAATACTCGAAGACAACGGCGGTAATCAGGCAGTAATCGCCAAGATCGAGAGCAGACTGGGGGTGGAGAACCTCGAAGAAATCCTCCAGGCAGCGGACGGACTGATGGTGGCCCGAGGCGACCTTGGGGTGGAGATGCCTGCAGAAGAGGTCCCCATCATCCAGAAAAGAATCATTCATGCAGCGAATCTTGTCGGCAAACCAGTCATCACCGCCACCCAGATGCTTGAATCCATGATAACCAGCCCCACCCCAACCCGGGCCGAAGCAAGCGATGTCACCAATGCCATTTATGACGGCACCGATACCGTCATGCTCTCAGCAGAAACTGCAGTGGGAGCCTATCCGCTAGAGGCCATCCGCTTTCTGGTCCGATGCGCCAACATTACCGAAAACTCCCTCGACTATGAGGCGATATTGGCCGCAGGGCTCAGGCACAAGCGCCAGACAATAACCGATTCCATCTCCTATGCCTGCTGTGCCACCGCCGCCGATCTCGGTGCCGCGGCAATCATTACCTCCACCTCCTCCGGCTCAACCGCCAGAATGGTGGCCAGACATCGGCCCAAAGCGCCGATTATCGCGGTCAGCCCCAGCATAGAAAACCTCAGAAAACTGCAACTCATCAGGGGCGTCACCACCATTTTTTCCGAATGCTCTGCGACCATGGACGAACAGATGGATACATCAATCAACGCAGTGCGGCAGGCAGGTCTCATCGACAATGGCGATCTGGTGGTTATCACCGCCGGGATGCCTGTCGGCACAACAGGGTCCACTAATATGTTGAAAGTCCGAACAGTTGAAGATCTATGTTTTATCGGCCAGGGAGCAGGTGGCACCATAGCCGAGGGTACAATCCATATAATAGCACGAGAAAGTGACTGGCAGGATCTACCACAAGCAGCCATCGTGGTTGTCACCGCCACCAACCAGTCAATGCTGGTCCACCTGCGTCGAGTACAGGGCATCATCGCTGAACAGCCCGGTCTCACCTCCCATGCGGCCATCGTCGGCAGAGAGCTGAACATTGCGGTTGTCTGCAATGTGCTGGATGCGAAGACACTTTTTAAAAACGGCCAAACGGTGACCATTGATGGAACTACCGGCCATATCTCCTACGGCAGTGTATCTACCCGATGAAACCTGGAAAAACTATTATTATCGGCGGCGGCGCTGCCGGGCTGATGGCTGCCGGCAAAGCGGCCCAACAAGGCGCAGAGGTCATCCTTCTGGAAAAGATGGGTCAGACTGGACGTAAAATAGGCATCAGCGGCAAGGGTCGGTGCAACCTCACCAACGATGCCGCTCTTGAAGATTTCCTGGTCCGTTTCGGCAGAAATGGCAGGTTTCTCCGCCAATGTTTTCAGCAATTTTTTTCGCCGGAACTCATCACTTTTTTTGCAGAGAGAAACCTGCCCATGATCACTGAACGCGGCGGCCGGGTCTTCCCTGAGAGCGGTCGCGCGCTGGATGTGGTCAGGGTTTTAAATGGCTGGCTACAGACTGAGCGGGTCACGGTGAAAAAATCGGCACCGGTGTCGGCTATCCAGATACGAGATGGCCAGGTAGCAGGAGTCGTCTGCAATGGTGCAACGCTGGCCTGTGCAAACGTCATTTTAGCCACCGGCGGCAAGTCCTACCCTCGGACGGGTTCAACCGGCGATGGCTACAGCCTTGCAAAAAGCCTTGGTCACACCATAGTTCCTCTACGACCGGCCCTCGTTCCGCTGGTAAGCCGTGATTCTAAGGTGCACCGCATGGCCGGGCTTGAACTGCGCAATGTGCAGGTTCGTCTCTACCTTGACGGGAAACGCAAAGGGCAGGAATTCGGCGAACTCGCTTTCACCGGATTCGGGCTTACCGGACCAGTTATTTTAACCCTCAGCAGCACCATCGTCGACGCCCTTAACAGCGGCAGGAAGGTAACATTGTCTCTTGACCTCAAACCGGCCCTGGATGAAAAAAAACTGGACAACCGGTTGATCCGTGATCTGACCAGCCGCGCCGGAGAACCGATTGACAGCATCCTCCGTGGCCTCTTGCCGCAGCAGTTGGTGCCGATCTGCCTGGAATCCTGTGACCTGCCACTTATTATCGACACTAAAAATTTCCCCGGTAAAATGCGCAAACGTCTTGTGCAGTGGCTGAAAGATTTCCGTATTGAAATCAGTGGATACCGCGACTATGATGAAGCTATCATCACCGCCGGAGGAGTGAGCCTGAAGGAGATCAACCCCATGACCATGGAATCTAAACTCGTCAAGGGACTGTTTATTGTCGGCGAACTCCTCGATCTTCAGGCCGACACCGGCGGCTATAACCTGCAGGCAGCCTTTTCTACTGGTTGGGTCGCTGGGTCTTCTGTTTCTTAGAAAAACAGGAAAATAAGTTTCTTCAACTCATCGTTGGACGGAAAAAATTATCCTCGGAGATAAGCAAAGCCGGCCCTGGTTCCCATGCGGCGCATGGGAACCAGGGCGGAAAAGCACAGGATGCCTCGTAACACAACATCACTTATCCCGCCCAACAGCATTGCGGGATTCTTTTAAATGCCCCTTGAGGGTACTCTTTTTAGTACTCGCTTGACGGGTACTCTGTTCAGTCCCCGTGCTGTGCGGGGATAAGTTCCTTCACGAAATAATTCTCCTGTAAAAAGCACAGGAGGCCTTGCAACATCTCACTAATCCCGCCCAAAAGATTCGCGGGATAAGTTCATTCACGAAATAATTCTCCTGTAAAAAGCACAGGAGAATTATTTCTAATTCACTAAAATAGCGTCGAACGAAACTCCTCAAAAACCTTATCGATGGGAATGGCAAAACCAATTCCTTCCGTATCGCGAAGAATCATGGTGTTGACGCCGCGAACAAAACCCTGCTCATCAATAAGCGGACCGCCGCTGTTGCCAGGGTTTATGGCTGCGTCAGTCTGCAGATAGACCTGACCGTCAGTCTCCTGCTGCCGATAGCCGGAAAAAATCCCCGCCGTCACAGTATGTCGCAGGCCAACGGGGCTACCGATGGTATACACCTTATCACCCTGATGCATTTCCCGGTTCTCCGAAGGTCGCTCAAGATAAGTCCAATCCCCAGAGAAAAGCGACAGGAGTGCCAGATCGCTGGTCTCGCTAATCAACAGATAATTGGCAACATGTTCGTTGCCGTCGGCGAGGACGATTTTTATATCGGCTGGCTGAACCTTTCGATCAAGCCGCTCCAGCTGCTCCATTTCTTGCCGATAACGAGGCAAAAATTTATTCAGTTCTTCCTCGCGACTGGCAATAATTATGGTCAACTGACTGTGCGATGGGCCTCTGGGTATTCGCTGCAGACTCCGTTTCATCTCATCGATTTTCTGCTGTTCAAGCTCGATTAGCCGTCTGGTTGTTTCTACTTTTCGTTTAAAATCAACCAACTTTTTCTCATCGAACTGGACCACATGTCGATTGGTGACAATATAATTTTTATTCACAAAAAACCCTGACCCGGTCCCCCAGGGCGTTTCGATGGAAACTGTCGAATTTCGCGCCCGTTCGATGACATTTTGCCCATGCATCACAACTTGAGGTGTTGGTTTCTGTGTCCGTGGTTCCACCTGCACCACTTCTTTTAGCACCGACACCGATTTGGTTGTGGCGATAGTTCCAGGTTTGGCCACTGTTTGCTTCTGCACCTCGCGCTGTCGATATCCGGTAAAATAGAAGGTGCCGGCGGCAACGACCATTACCAGCAGAATGAGTTGAAAGACGGTAAGGCCGAAGGTCATTTTCTTTGTCTTCGTACCATTCTCATTCAGTTGTGCCTCTTTTTTCCTGCGCTCCAAAACCTCACGGTATTTCGCAAAAATTAATCCGCAAGCTACACATTCGGGCCCATTTTCCTGTTCATGCTGACACTTAGGACAGTGCATTTTTTTACCAGACGCTGATATTTAACAAAGACTTATAGACATAACCGATTACTCTATTTATCATAGCAGGATAAACGACAGCATTCAATAAACCTTCACCCTTTCGCGACTGCCGACATGGTTCTTTCGATCACTGATAACGTTGCAATTCCACTCAACGAAATAATTTTGACTCCTATCCGGGCTCAAGGTGCGGGGGGCCAGAATGTCAACAAGGTAGCCAGTGCAATCCATCTGCGCTTTGATATCCACAACTCCTCCCTGCCAGCATTTTACAAGGAGCGCCTGCTGGCACTAAGCGACAGCCGGTTAACAGACGAAGGAGTTATTGTCATAAAAGCACAGCAGCACCGGACCCAGGAAAAAAACCGCGAAGCCGCCCTGCAACGCCTTGCCCTTCTTATCCGCAGGGCTATTCACACTCCTAAAAACCGCAAGCCAACCCGTCCAACCGGATCCGCCCGGAAAAAACGCGTAGACAGCAAAACCAAGCGGGGCCAGGTCAAGACGCTGCGAAAAAAAGTAACGGAATCCTGATTCTTTCCATGAAAAAGTGGCTACAGCTAGTGTGGGTCAGGCGAATACTCTCTTTGTTGCCTCGCCCCTCCTTGGACAGTAGGAACAGGGATTTGCTTTTTATTGGTACCAGAAAAATTCACACCAAAGAACCAGGCAAACTTTTCAAAGCACTCCCCCTGCAGTTACCCACGGAGGCCCTCTTCCGACTCCTCCACAAGTATTGACCATCCTCCGGGATTATGATCCTCGAAATATCGTTCATTACTCTTACAGGATTTCTGCATGAAAGTTGTTGAAAAACACTGGCAATCGGCTTCTCGAATCGGCATGGAAGGGGCCTTGATGGCTCTTTCCCCCCTCCCTTTTCTTTTTATAGTATTCGGGGTCGGGAGTGCAATGCCCAATCTTTGGCAGTTGCTCCTCGCTTCCGTTGCGACCACTGCGGCAATTGTCAGCGGCCTCCTACTGACCAGACGACCTTTTCTAGGAAAATTATCTGGGGCAATTGCCCTGGCGGGAACGTTTACGACCATATTGCCATGGCTGAAGGGCACCCCCTTTGTCGCACTAACCGGCGCTGTAACGCTCATCGGCGCATCTTTTGCGTTGATGGATTTCCCGATAGACAGCGTGGGAGAGAGCGACAAGAAAAGCAATCCCCCTATTCGATACCTCGAACAGGCTCGATGGGGCTCTCTGATGGTCCCTTTGGTCGCTCTTCTCAGCATAGTCAGCAGCGGCTCGAATACAAGTTTTTCCGCTTACTGCGTTACCAGTTCATTTATGATAGCTCAGGCACTGCTCATCCACTGGGTCTTCGTTAATAAATCGACGTGGCACCTTATCATTCCCATCACAGGATTTGCCGCCATTGGCTGGGCGTTCTTCTGCTCTTTTACTGATAGCGTTCCGGGTCTTGTGCTGCTCTTTAGTGTACTCAGTCTTATTGCCATGCCTCGGTCCAATCTTCTGACTGAGAGGAGAGAACATCTGTGGGAAATTCTAATTAATCACCCGGCCCGGATTCTTCTGTCCACCTTTTCAGCTCTGTGTATTCTTGGGATAGTGCTTCTCTCTTTACCGATTGCCACGACAGCAGGGTCGATTCACCTCGTCGATGCTGCATTCACCTCTGTGAGTGCCGTTTGCGTTACCGGACTTATCGTTTTAGACACCCCACATGATTTTACCCTGTTTGGACAATTTTGCATCCTGCTGCTTATCCAACTGGGGGGCCTCGGCATCATGAGTATTACTACTGTTGCCCTGCACGCGATGGGTCGTCGTCTCAGTCTCAAACAGGAACGGCTGTTGACATCGATTACAGATACCGATCATAAAGATATGCTGCACTCGCTTAGGACAATTCTCAAATTTACCTTCATTGCTGAGGCTGCCGGAGCGTCGTTGCTGACATTGCTTTTTATTTTTTCAGGCGATACACCGGGCCAGGCTTTATGGCGCGGTGTGTTTACCTCTATATCAGCCTTCTGCAACGCCGGATTCGCCCTGCAAGGTGACAACCTGCTCCCCTACCAGACCAACTCGTTCATTCTCCACGTGGTTGCGACCCTGATAATCTTTGGCGGTTTGGCACCGGCGACAAGTCTTGTTGTACCGAAATGGCTCAGAGGAAAACACGTTTCAATCCCGGCACGAATAGCCCTCATAACCACCATTGTGTTGCTGGTATCAGGAACTTTTTTCATACTGGCCTTTGAATGGAACGGGGTATTGGCGGGCATGTCTTTTGCCGACAAAATTCACAACGCATGGTTTCAATCGGTTACCTTGCGAACGGCTGGGTTTAATTCCGTAGATATTGCCCAGGTGGCCAGCCCCACATTTTTGGTCATGCTTGGTCTTATGTTTATCGGCGGCAGTCCGGGCGGAACTGCCGGTGGTGTAAAAACCATAACTCTCGGTATACTGGCCATGACGTTCTGGGCAAAAATAACCAACCGCAACGACATTATTATCGACAACAGGCGCGTTCGTTCCACAACGATTTACCATGCGATTACAATTGTCACATCCGGCATGATTGTATGGTTCGGTGTAGTGTTGATGCTCGAAATAACCCAACAGATTTCGATGCGGGATCTGATTTTTGAAGCAACATCCGCAATCGGAACAGTCGGCCTTTCAACCGGTGCAACTCCGTTATTGGATGAAATCGGTAAAATAATTATCATGATTGCCATGTTTGTCGGGAGAATAGGGCCAATGACGCTGTTCATGCTTTTAAGCAACGACCAGGTCCTATCCAAGTCGCGCTCCCCTCAGGCGAAAATACCCTTAACATAAATAAGGAATCGAGAGGATGTCACAACAAATACTGATCATCGGACTGGGACACTTTGGCATGTCTCTTGCCCGGACCCTATCTGAAAAAGGTGCCGAAGTACTTGCCGTCGATGTGAACAAGAACCTGGTTGAGGAGGCTGCCGCCTTTGTCACCGAGGCAGTAGTCATCGATGCGACCGATGAAGCTGAATTGGCCCGTCTGGAACCGGGGAAAAGAGATTCTGCCGTCTGTGCTATCGGTGACGACTCAAAAGAAGCGTCCATCATCTGTACAGCGTTACTCCGACAGATGGGAACTCCTGTCGTCATTGCCCGAGCCAACGATACAATGCATCAGCGTATTTTACATTTGGTTGGTGCCCATCAAGTAGTCAATCCGGAACAGGAGTTTGGCAAACGGTTTGCCAACCGTATTTTATACAGACATCTCATTGCCGATACCAACCTCGGAGAAGATTTACACCTCACAGAAATTTTCATTCAACCTTCGATGATTGGCAAAAGCCTCATTGATCTCGCCCTGCCCAAACGTTATGGCGTGATCGTGGTGGGAATAAGAAGAGGAAGCCCCTCGAAAATTCTGCCCCCCTCGCCCAGTGCCCCGCTCCAGGCGGGCGACACCCTGATTATCGTCTCGAGTGAAGCAGCTATTCCTAAATTAATTAAGGGGGTTTAGCTATGAAGCTTGCTCAATCCGTGCGGTTGGCTGCCTGGTTTCTTATTGGCCTGAACCTGGCAATGGCCTTTGGGTCGATATGGATTTTCGTGCGCATGACCCCGGCCATCGAATTCATCATTGACCGGAACGTGACGTCACTTCAGACGTGTGAGGAAATGCTCGCCGCACTGGCAATAGCCAATGTAAATCGATCTGAGCGCAAAACAGCCACAGAGTCCGCCCAAGATACCTTCAGGAACGCTCTGCAAAGAGCACAACAGAACATTACCGAAGAAGACGAGCCGGGTATCATAACATCGATAAACCAGAGCTACCTCAAAGCCTTTGCAGGTGACGCCATGGCGCTCACGAAAACGGTTGATGCAATCCGCAACCTGGGAGCCGCAAACAGAGCAGCAATGATAGCAGCCGACAAAAAAGCCAGGCAATTCGGCAATGCCGGAGCCTGGGGCATCGTATTTATGGCCACAGTGGTATTCCTGGTTGGCATGCTTTTTATCCGCAGCCTGAAAAGAAACCTCGTTCACCCATTAGAAGAGATCCATTCAGTGACAACAGCTCTTCGACAAGGGGACACCATGCGGCGATGCACCGGAACTGGCCTGCCCAGGGAGATCCAACAGGTTTATAGAGAATTAAATGAAATTCTTGATAAATACAATGTGCAAAATTTCCCTGCACAGCGACAGGGAGGACAATCGCCTAACTAATTAAAGGGTATCACAATTGATCTCCCTGCTGGGTGGCATTTACCACTCCGTCAATTATTATATTGCAAATTATTTGCTGTCCTGATATATAACGTGTTTTACTCGCGTTAGTGTCAGGCCAGAACATAGATTTTTTTTGGGGAAGTTGCGCAAAACTGGACAGACACGAACATATCGACCGTCGAAAACCGCATAAGGGTTTTCCTACTGGAGGTCGATTTTTCTTTCCTGGGCAGGCTTTGCACAACAAGTTTTCTTTTGGAATCAACCCAATTTTATCTATAGGTATTACTATGTCTTCTGAGTATGAATCAACGCCGTTTTCTTTTGCCGATTTTGACCTTTCCGCCCCGCTTCTTCAAGCCGTCAGTGACGCCGGCTACGAAACCCCCACGCCCATCCAGAAAGAGATGATTCCCCATGTCCTTCTGGGAAAAGATGTGGTCGGCCAGGCCCAGACAGGTACCGGAAAAACCGCCGCTTTTGCCCTGCCCCTTCTCTCACGACTCCAGCCGGGAAAGAGTAAAAACCCACAAATTTTAGTGCTCGCCCCAACCAGAGAGCTTGCCATCCAGGTAGCTGAAGCTTTTTCGGATTACGGCAAACACCTGAAAAATTTCAATGTGCTGCCCATTTTCGGCGGCCAGGATTACGGTATCCAGCTGCGCCAGCTACAGAAGGGCGTCCAGGTAGTAGTGGGCACTCCCGGCAGAGTTATGGATCACCTTCGCCGTGGTACTCTCAAGCCGGAGAGCATACACAGCCTGGTGCTCGATGAAGCCGACGAGATGCTCAGAATGGGATTTCTTGATGATGTCGAATGGATTCTCGAACAACTTCCGGGCAGAAAACAAACCGCTCTTTTTTCAGCAACCATGCCGCCCAATATCCGCAAAATCGCCCAAAAATATCTCAATAATCCGGTCGAAATCACCATCAAAGACAAGGCGGTTACCGCCCAGACCATTAACCAGCGTTGCCTGATCACAGCAGGCGGTTTTAGCAAAAAAATAGACGCCCTGTCGCGAATTATAGAAGCCGAAAGCGTTGACGGCATCCTGATTTTCGTTCGCACCAAAATACAGACGGTCGAAATAGCGGAACATTTGGTAGCGCTTGGTTTCTCCGCAGCTCCACTCAACGGCGATATTCAACAAAGCCAGAGACTGCGCACCGTCGAACAACTGAAATCGAAAAAGATCGATATCCTGGTTGCAACAGATGTCGCAGCTCGCGGTCTCGACGTGGAGCGGATCAGCCACGTGATTAATTTCGACATTCCTTTTGATACGGAATCCTACATTCACCGAATCGGCAGAACCGGCAGAGCTGGGCGTAGTGGTGAGGCTATTCTGTTTGTCAACCCGCGCGAGCAATCGATGCTCAGATCAATTGAACGAGCAACACGGCAAAAAATCCAGCCAATGAACTTGCCTTCAGTTGCCGATATCAACAAAAAAAGAGTTGAGCAATTCAAAGAAAAAATCACCAGCGCTCTACAGACGGATATTTCATTTTATGAAAATCTCATCGCTGAATACCTGGAGCAAACGCAGATAGAGCCGCTACAATTGGCAGCAGCCCTGGCCCAGCTCAGCCAAGGCGACACACCCCTGCTCAAGGCTGAACCGAAGTTCCGTGAGGATCCGGCCCCCGTCAATCGCCGCACCCAGACGACCAGGTCCGCCCGACCTGCCCGGCCCGCTGAGCAAAGGCCAAAAACCAGAAAAAGCATGGTGATGCAACTCCCACCGGAAGAAGGCATGGAACGATTTCGCATCCAACTGGGCAACAACGAAGGGGTGAAACCGGGGAATATTGTCGGGGCCATTGCCAACGAAGCGGATATTAGCAGTAAGTTTATAGGCCGCATAGCGATTTTTGACAACTACAGCACCGTCGATCTACCTTTCGGTATGCCAGAAGATATTCTGCGCGTACTCCAGCGTGCCCGTATCGGCAGCAAGGCGATGAAACTACAAAAGATAGCAGATACCACCTCGCAGCCGTCAACTTCCCAAAAGACGAAAAGACGCAGCGTCGAAACAAGAAAACCAGACCAATACAAAGCGGCTGCCGCCAACGCTAATATTTAACAGGAAAAAGTATGCTGCAGCATACCTTCTGTCATATCCCGGGCATCGGCATGAAAACAGAGCGACAGCTCTGGGCAGCGGGCATTACCAGCTGGGATCATTGGCAGTCCCAGCCGCCCATCCGGTTGTCGGCTGTGACCAAGGTTGAAGCGACCAGGGTACTGCAAGAATCCCTTGCCGCCCTGGACGACGATCCGACTTTTTTCATCGATCAGCTTGGCAGCACCGAATCCTGGCGGATTTTCCCGCACTATCGTGATCGCACCGCCTATCTGGACATCGAGACTACCGGGCTGGACGATTATGCAGAAATAACAACCATTGCTCTATATGATGGCCAGGAGATTTTTACCTATGTCAATGGCAGAAATCTTGATGATTTTGCCCGCGACATTCAAAAATACCAGGTCATCGTCAGCTATAACGGCAAGAGCTTCGATATCCCTTTTCTTGAGAGATTTTTCCGCATCCGCTTAGACCATGCGCAGATCGATCTGCGCTATGTTCTAGCCCGCCTGGGCTTCAAAGGCGGCTTAAAAGGATGTGAAAAACAATTGGGTCTGCATCGCGGCAACCTCGATGGAGTCGATGGCTCTTTTGCTGTACACCTCTGGTACCGGTACATACAGAAAAATGACGAAAAGGCCCTTGAGACACTTCTCGCCTATAACATTGAGGATACAGTCAACCTGGAAAGGCTGATGACCGAAGGCTATAACCGTAACGTGCTGACAACACCTTTTGCCGAACAGCTGGTCATACCCTATCCGGCTCCACCTCCCAATCCTTATTGTGCCGATTACGACTGCATTGACACGATCAAGCGTATGTTGTGTTGATGGTGTTGTAAGAAATACCTCATCGTCCTCTGCGTCATGCGCTCGCAGGCAGCTTTTCACCTACCTTTCTCAAGATTCTATTTTTAACAGTCCAGCAAAAACTTACAGGTCGATTTCCATCCCTTCTCTGGCAAAAAAAACCTCGGTCTCGCCGAATTTTCCAGGTTCACAGTAAATCTTGGCAAATTCGTCCAGGGCTGCATCACTTCGGTCAGGATCATGGTGGAACATTGCGAGTTTTTTGACGCCAGCTCTGTTGGCTGCACCGATGGCGTATTCCATCGTGGTGTGCCCCCAGTTGATTCGTGCACTGTACTCGGCATCGGTATACTGCGTATCGCAGATAAGCAGGTCAGCTCCGCTAAAGAACTGTTCGATCGCCAGGTTCTGTTCAACCGCTACCTCATTGCCCTCAAACGCCATAGCCTCGTCATAGGCGGGGTCGGCAGGATCGGTAACAAAAAGATTACGAAATGGTTCAGTATCGTAGCAGGTACAGACCACCCGACCATCGTATTCAAACCGGTAGCCTAGCGCGGTGATCGGATGATTGAGCAATTTGGTCGCCAGGTGCAACCCGCCGCCTAAATCAATATTCGGATCCTCTTTTAAGCGTACATATTCTATATCTGACGCCAATTCACCTAAATTAATTGGGAAATAGCGATATTTCATCTGTCCACCGACAATCTCCTCAAGCGGATCTTCCTCAAAAGACACCGGTCCATGCACTTTCAATTTGGTACCCGGAATATAAATAGGGGTAAAAAACGGATAACCCATGATGTGGTCCCAATGGGTATGCGACAGAAAGATGTCTGCTTTAATCGGTCCTTTGGGCAAATCATTGGCCATAATCGAGTTGCCCAGAGAGCGAATCCCTGAACCGGCGTCAATAATAATCAGCCGATCTTCAGGCCCGACCCGCAACTCAATGCAGGCAGTATTTCCGCCGTATTTCTGCGTTGTTGGACCAGGGCTGGGAATAGACCCCCGTACCCCCCAGAAACGAACCTTCATAGAAGCTCCTGCTTATATTTTTAAAAAGATTTCGGCCTTTTTTACTTCCTCGACTACCCGATCACCGATACCGCAGAATTGGTCCTGGGACAGATCGACAGTAGTCAGCAACCGGTCTACCTCTTCTTCTGCAGGAAAAGGATTCCCGGCATATCCGTGATCGACAATATTGCTGTATATATTACCTAACGCAACCAAAGCGACTTGCTGGCCAAGCTCTCCGCTAAGCATACCGACCTGATGGTGACTACCGATACAGGTAGTAATAACCTGATTGAGTTTCCATTTTTCGGCAATCATTAATCCGACTTCCTGATGATCAATACCCATGACATCCAGCTCAACCTGGTGCAAGGGGAGTTGTTCCAATTTGGCGATATTCAATACGTCGATATATTCATCCCCGAAGGGGATCTTGCCAAGATCATGAAGCAAACCGGCCAGAAACAGCTCTTCTCTTTCCATGACCGGCATCCCCTTTACCTCACCAAGCAATTTGGCACTCACGCCAGCACTGATAGAATGGGCCCAGAATTTAGATGTCGGCAGCGCTTTGGATTTTTTGGACCCGGTAACGCTGCGAATAATGGCGGTACTGAGCGCCATATTTTTGACGGTATTCATACCGAGCATGGTGATCGCTCTGGTAAGAGAGGTGACTTTATTGATTAATGAATAATAGGCCGAATTAATGAGTTTAAGTACCTGTCCAGTCAGAACAGGATCAAGCGAGATAACCTTATTGAGTTCATTGGGGGACGCATCGGTTCGGCTACAAATCACCATAACCTTGCCGACAGTAGTCGACAGGCTGGGCATCTTATTAATAAATCTTTCAATATCGCGCCGCTGGCGTTCTTTATCAATAATCATATTTTTAATTTGAGATCAATTGGTTGGACGATGAGATGCAAGGCCTTCTGTCTAGATTATTCTATCGAAAGAATTCGGCGAGGTCAAGGCAGGCAGAAAATTAATGACGGCAAAAAACAACAGTGTCCCTGTACGCGAGGTTCTTCCCGCCAAAAATATCCAGGGCACTGCCGACGGTGAAATCCAGTCTGTTTTTTCCTGCTTCTTTGAGCAGCTGCAGGTCCTGCAGATCTCGGATTCCTCCGGCATACGTTGTTGGGATAGGTGTCCACCTGGCAAGTTTTTCGACCAGCTCACCTTCTATCCCGGCGCATTTGCCTTCGACATCTGCTGCGTGAATAAGAAATTCGTCGCAAAAGCCGGACAATTCATCGAGAATATCCTCAGAAATAATGACCTCGGTAAATTTTTGCCATCTGTCGGTGACGATGTAATAGGCATTATTTTTTTTCCGACAACTCAAATCAAGAACCAGCCGTTGCCGCCCCACTGCTTTGACCAGTTGTTTGAGCCTGGTCATATCGATTGCACCGTCTTTAAAAACAAAAGAAGTGACAATGACATGGGAAGCACCTTTATCTAGCCACTTTCCGGCATTATCGGTATTGATGCCGCCCCCGATCTGCATCCCGCCCTTCCAGGCAGTGAGGGCCTCTTCGGCGGCAAGGTCATTGCCCGGACCGAGCATAATGATATGGCCGCCGGTTAGATTATCATGGCGGTAAAGTTCGGCAAACCACGCAGACGGCTTGCTGGCTATAAAATTTGTCTGCACTGCCTCCGGGGCGTCATCCTTCAGAGTCGAACCGACAATCTGTTTCACCACGCCACCATGGAGATCAATGCACGGCCTGAATTTCATATCGATCACCTCTATATAAAATAAAAGCGGGATGCTTCTTCAGCATCCCGCTTTTTTATTACACAATCTTTTTAACCCCTAGCCTAAATCCGCAAAAATCATGTTTGCATGATGGACTCATGAAAACTTAAAATTGTGGATGACTAAGTAAAAAGCTTTATATGCGAGGCGTAAAATTTTTATATTATTTCGGTGCACGATAGTACGTCGTAATTATATAAAAATTGAAACACCGACACAGATGAAGAATTTTTACGACGCCATCAGCATTGTTTAATGAGCGATGTTGAAGGATCAAGCATCAGAATGGTACCAGGATCTACCGAACAGTTCTTACACTTGACGATATTTAAATTAATTTCATCGCCCTCAGGTTTGATGAGTAGCACGGTATCGAACAGGCTATCCACTTCGTGACAGGGAGCAGGAACACCCCCGACACTCACCCGATTGTCACCACGGTGACTAACTGCTGAAAACCAGATCATTTTCAAACCACGCTGAATCATGAAATCTCGCAGATCTCCGAGCGACTTTCGGTCGTTATTTTCAAAATCGTAGCCATCAATAATCAGGCATTCCGGTTTATAGATATTCTGTTGGACCAGATCGTCCAGTCTTTCTTCAAGCTTTGCCTTGGAGAAGGAGCTTTCCTTGAAAGTCATAATCATTCGATTTTTCATAACTTCAGGGATAGACTCGATTTTCTCTCCGTCGGTCAGCAGGGAAAGGATATCGTCATACCAGGCACGGGTTTTGTCAACGCCCTCACCAATCGCTACATGGAGCACCTTGTTGCCAAGCAACATACAATCGAGAGCCAATTGTACCAAAATGGCGGTTTTGCCGAGTCCAGCCCTAGCCATAACCAGGCCCATCATTGACTGACCAGTTCCACCCGCCTTGCCCTCAAGCCCAAGGGCCCGAAGTGGATTATTAACTATCGAATCATTTTCCATGGCAGTTCACCTTTATTATTCCTTTTCAACCGGCATTAGTAATACCGTCATCAATATCTTATTCTACTAAGAAAAATATAGTATTAATCTGAAGCTCGGCGTTTATCAACCGTTCTTCCGTTCGTCCTGATATTTTTTAATCAACTCTTCACTAACACTCTTTGGCACCGGCTTAAAGGTGGCAAACTCCATGGTGAATTCGGCCTTACCCTGGGTAAGCGAACGCAGCGTGGTAGAATAGCCGAACATCTCGGAAAGAGGCACTTCTGCTTCGACAACCGAGTAGTTTCCTTCCTCTGTTGTACCGATGATCATCCCTCGCCGTTGGTTGATTGAGCCCATTACAGAACCCTGAAATTCAGAAGGCCCCTCGACGGCAACTTTCATTATAGGTTCCATAATAATCGGTTTTGCCTTCAGGTAACCCTCCTTGAAAGCGCCCATGGAAGCAAGCTGAAAGGCGATATCCGAAGAGTCAACCGCATGGAACGCACCATCGTTTATGACACAGCGAACCCCGGTAATTGGTGCTCCGCAGAGCGATCCTTTTTCTACAGACTTATGGAATCCTTTGTCGCAGGAACTGATATATTCACGGGGAATAACACCACCGACGATCTTGTCGACAAATTCATACTCACCTTCTTCCATCGGTTCCAGAAAGCCTGCCACCCGGCCATATTGGCCAGAGCCACCCGTCTGTTTCTTATGGGTGTAATTAAAATCGGCACGCTGGGAAATGGTTTCACGATAGGCAACCTGAGGCGCACCTACAGTGACGAGAGCACCGTATTCACGCTTCATCCGCTCAATATAGACTTCCAGATGTAATTCACCCATACCGGAGATAATGGTTTCGCCGGTTTCGTGATCGACAAAGGTTTTAAAAGTTGGATCTTCTTTAGTAAAACGGTTCAGCGCCTTGGACATATTGATCTGCGCTTTATTATCAGTAGGAATAACCGCAAGCGAAATGACCGGCTCCGGAATATGCATGGAGGTCATGGAACAAGAGATGTCCTCAGAGGTAAAGGTATCACCCGAGGCGCAATCGACGCCAAACAGCGCGACAATATCTCCGGACCCGCATGACTCAATCTCTTCCATTTCATTGGAATGCATCCTGCAAAGACGGCCAATTTTAACTTTCTTGCCGGTCCTTCGATTGTAAATAGTATCGCCCTTTGTCAATTTACCCTGATAAGAACGCACATACGTCAACTGACCGTACCGTCCATCCTCGAGCTTGAACGCCAGCATAATCAAAGGATCGTCAGGGTTGTTGCTGACCGGGAACTCTTTTTCTTCGTTCTTGAGATCGAGGGCCATATTGACAACATCTGTCGGACAGGGAAGAAAACTCTCGACCGCATCAAGCAGTGATTGAACGCCTTTGTTCTTATAGGCGGAACCAACCATGACCGGAGTAAACTCCAGGGCCAAAGTCCCTTTACGAATAGCATCATAGACCAACTGGATGTCAACCTCGCCTTCTTCGAGCAGGGCCTCCATCAAATCTTCAGAGTACATGGAGACTTCTTCCAGCAACGCATCATGCCTCTTTTTTGCCTCGTCCAGCATAGAGGTGGGAATCTCTTCAATGCGGATATTTTCTCCGCTGGCACCGTCAAAATAGACCGCTTTCATAGTGACGAGATCGACAACACCATTGAGGTCAATTTCCAAACCAATCGGCATCTGCAATAAATGCGCATTCAAGTCCAACTTGTCACGAAGCTGTTTGGTTACTTTTTCGGGATTGGCACCGGTACGGTCGCATTTATTGATAAAAGCGATACGCGGAACATTGTAACGGGTCATCTGCCTGTTGACCGTGATGGACTGGGATTGTACCCCGCCCACCGAACAAAGCACCAGCACTGCACCGTCCAGAACCCTGAGTGCTCGCTCGACCTCGACAGTAAAATCAACGTGGCCCGGAGTATCGATGATGTTGATGTCAATATCTTTCCAGGAACAGTAGGTTGCGGCGGACTGAATGGTAATACCACGCTCTTTTTCAAGCTCCATGGAATCCATTTTTGCTCCGACACCGTCTTTCCCCCGCACCTCATGGATTGCATGAATCCTTTTGGTATAAAACAGGATGCGTTCGGTCAAAGTGGTCTTTCCCGAATCGATATGGGCGCTGATACCTATATTTCTTACTTTCGATAAATCCTTACTCATGGCTGCTGTCCTCTGCAACGTTGCAACCGGCTTCCATCCGGCCTCGCTTATAAAAAGCTATGGGAAAATAAAAAAGTAAGGAGTTACAGCAGGCTGTAACTCCTTACGCAACTGACTCGACTGATACTACACGCACGCAGAAGGCGTCTCTATATCTGGCCATCTACTCGCTGTTCAATAAATAACCACTCTTTGTACATCAAGCACCACAGAAAAGCTATATAAAAAAACCAAGCTATCATCTTTATATTCCGTTATTCTTTATGTGCACATGCGCCATGGTCGCAAAAGGCCCCGAAAAGAAAAAAATCATTGACAGACAAAACCCCCTCTTGTAAATAAGAATCATTCTCCAATTCCAAGATAACCTGCTGTGTTTCACATCGCACAGCTCCATTATTCCCCAATCCTTTTACGGAGGTTTAGATGAGCAAAACTATTGAAAACTTGAAGGCTGCGTTTGCAGGCGAATCACAAGCTCGTAATAAATATACTTTTTTTGCCAAAGTAGCCCGCAAAGAAGGTTATCATTATATAGCCAGAATCTTTGAGGAAACGGCAATAAATGAAATGCGCCATGCCAACGACCACTTTAAGCTCCTCAATGGAATAGGCGACACGGTTGCCAACCTGACAGAGGCAATTGATGGTGAAGATTACGAAACTTTGAACATGTATCCTACTTTTGCCAAAGAAGCAGAAGAAGAAGGCAACATGGAAGCAGCCATGCTCTTCATGCAGATCGGTAAAGTTGAAGCTGAACACCGTGACAGATACAAACGACTGCTCGAGATGATCAAGAGTGGTACCGTTTACACCCGCAAGGAACCTATCAAATGGAGATGCTCCCTGTGCGGCTATACTTACACCGGGACAGAGCCACCACCAAAATGCCCAGCTTGTAAGCATCCCAAAGAATATTACGAACCAGCCGACATGGATCTGTAAAAAAAATTGCCAATGCTTCCTGCTTTTGCCGAAAAAGCTGAGCAGGAAACGTTGGCTTGACGCAGTTCCACTCTGGTGAGCAGATTTTGTTATACGCAAATGATGGCAAGAAGAAAAATCGTAGTATCGTTGTGTTTGTTTTTTTCTTGCCTGCTCACCAGTTGCGCTGCTCCCTCAACCAGCCAAACCCAAAAAGAGCTTCTCTTCCAATCTCCACAATCTGCCTTTGCCAACAAACGTCCTGCGCCTGCATTTCTTATTAAAAACCCCGAAGAACAGTATAACTTGATCGGAACGCCAAGTGTTCGTGAAGGGGCCGATCAAAAAACTGAGATAGTCGTCGACCCGACCAAACCAGCCATTTTTTTTGAGACGCAGGAATTCACGACACAAAAAGGGACCTACAAAAATCTGATCTACAGAATACATTTCGAGCAAGTCCCATTTGCCCTGGACAAATTGAACATCACAGCCGGAAAAAACACCGGCCTCCTGATTATTTACACCGTGGACGACAAGGGACAACTGCTCCTGGTTACGACGGTCCACACCTGCGGCTGTTTCCTGGCCTTTTTCCCCACAAAATATTTGCCCGGCGGGGCGTTTCCAGCGGACTGGCCAGTCGCGTCCCAATGGGTTTACGGCTACAATCTGCCAACATTGCTGCAGCCAGCCCTGGCAGGCGACTCGGAAAGAATTGTATTCACCCTGGAGAGTGAAACCCACCGAATCAGCGATGTTATGATCGTAGAAAACGCCGCCTTGCAGAAGGCCTATAATACCATTTATATGCGGATTTTTTCGTTGAACTCTCTCTATCAGCTGCCCTTTAAGAGCAAAACAGAGTCTTTTTTCGAAATGGATGGTGCGCGTAAGGGCTATGTCAGAGATAATACAAAAATACTAGAAAGGCTCTTTATCAGCTGGTGGGCGTTTGATATCCATGTCGGGGAAGACAAGGCCTACGGATTGGCGGACACGAGCGAAACCATCCTGTACACCAGTTTGAAGTTTTGGGACAGAACAGCCTCAGACCTCAAAAATTTTCCACGTTTTCTCGAATATTGGGGCTGGAAGCTCTAGCGCACCACTCTACGAAAACAACCGAATTGTGTTTGCTGAACCATTTCAGCCCCAGTAAAAAAAGCAGTAACAAGTTTTCAATCTTAGTCAGATATTTCTTTCACTCTGCCGACCTCACCGCTTTCCAGCCGAACCTTAATTCCATGGGGATGGGTTGGTGATTTGGTCAGGATGTCTTGTACTCTGCCGGTTGTCAGCACCCCCGTTCTCTGATCTTTTTTCAAGACAATGGCAACCCGGCAGCCCGGTTGAATATCAGCACGCTTTTTTCCATCCATAAGTTTTTCCATTTATATTGCAATCTGCCGCAAGATGACGCAAGACCAAGGTCTAGCATCGCTAATCAGCGTTTTTTACGAGGCCCGGTACCACGTCCACGCCTCTGCATTCGCCCGTCTTCCGCTGTCGCCGGTTTTTCTTTGCCCTTCTCTTCCGTTCTGCTGCCCCTGCGCTGCTTCTTGCCAGCACCTTGTGGCTCCCCGGCAACTCTCGAGCCTGCCCTCCTCGTTTGCTCCTTTATTGGTGGTATTTGCTGTGTTTTTTTGGGCTTTTTCGGTTTTTTGGGGCGGGCCTTCGTGAGCCGGGTTAAAGGGACGTTGTGCCGGGGAACAAAACCATCCTCAAGCTCGCGCACCAGAGTATGCCGGATCAGGTTTTCGATCGCCTCAAGATGCTTTACCTCATCGGCACTCACCAGAGCAACAGCCTCACCCGGCAGACCAGCGCGCCCGGTACGACCGATGCGATGGATATAATCCTCGGCAACCTTAGGCAGATCGAAATTGACGACCTGCGGCAGTTCGTTGATGTCGATACCCCTGGCAACGATATCTGTGGCAACCAGGACCCGTATCTCATGCGCCTTGAAAGCAGTCAGGGCGCGAGTACGTTCGCCCTGGCTCTTATCACCATGAATCGCGAGAGCAGAAATATCCTCGCGTGTCAACCGCTGAACCAATCGGTCGGCTCCGTCTTTCGTCCGGGTGAAAACCAGCACCTGTCTCCAGGCGTACTTACGGATAAGATGAGTAAGCAGAGCTGGCTTCCTGGTTTTGTCTACTTCTAAGAGCCACTGCTTAACGGTTTTTGCTGCCACGGTTTTAGGGGTAATATCTATCTTGACGGGATTATGCAGCAGATTGTCGGTGAGCAAGCGAATATCAGGGGAAAAGGTGGCGGAAAAAAGAAGATTCTGGCGCTTTTGCGGCAGCAGGGCTAAAATCTTACGAATATCGTCTAAAAATCCCATATCGAGCAGCCGATCAGCCTCATCAAGGACCAGGGTCTCCAGCTGGGAAAAATTCACGGCATTCCGGCCAAATAAATCAAGCAGACGCCCCGGTGTCGCGACAAGCACATCAACACCACCGCGTAGCTTCATCATCTGAGGATTGATCTTCACCCCGCCATAAACCACACCCAACTTGAGGGGGAGATATTTACCATAGTCCGCAACGCTGCCGGCAACCTGCGCCGCCAACTCGCGGGTCGGCGTCAACACCAGGACCCGAATATGGTTCGACCTCACCCCCGGACCGCTGCTGAGCCGTTGCAGGAGCGGCAGGATAAAGCCAGCGGTCTTGCCGGTGCCGGTAGCCGCTGCGGCCATGACATCTCTGCCGGAAAGCACTGCCGGTATGACCTCTTTTTGAATGGGAGAAGGCACCGAATACTCTTTATCAGCGACGGCATGCAATAGAGGTTGAAAGAGTCCAAGGCTGGAAAATGACATAGGCAATATCGATTTAAAGAGACTTATTTATCTCATCAAGTATCAGTTAATACTACACGTACCTATAATTCTGCTGCCACAACCATCAGCCAGCTTACATTATCGTCCGTTCCACGATACCTGTCATCCTTGCGGTATCGGCCAATATGTTCGAGGATTTCTCCCGCCAATACCTTGCCCAGTTGAACGCCCTCCTGGTCAAAAGAATTTACATTCCAGACAAAGCCCTGCATGGCGATTTTGGTCTCATAGATGGCCAGCAGAGCGCCCATGGTATACGGCGTCAGGCGATCGGCCAAAAGAATGCTATTGGGTCTATTGCCGGCAAAACGTTTATTGGGGTTTTCATTATCGCGGCCGGTAGCCATCGCCAGAGACTGAGCCAGCAGATTAGCCAGCAGTTTATCCTGAGAGGTCGTCTCTTCAATAACGATATCCTGCTCATATTGGTTGTGACGAAAACCGATAAATTCAACCGGCACGATGGTCGTTCCCTGATGCAGAAGCTGATAAAAAGCGTGCTGTCCGTTCGTGCCGGGCTCACCCCAAACGATAGGACCGCTCTGCACGGTTAAGGCATTTCCCTGACGGTCAATTGACTTGCCGTTGCTTTCCATATCGCATTGCTGAAGATGGGCGGCGAAACGAATCAGTGCCTGACTATAGGGCAGAACAGCGATTGTTTCATGGCCTAAAAAAGTATGGTTCCAGATGCCGATCATAGCCATAAGCAGAGGGATGTTGCGGCGAATATCCGGTTCTTCGGCAGTTCGGTCGATATCGTTTGCCCCACACAGAATTTCGGTAAGGGCATCATATCCCAGGGCAAAGCCCAGCATCACAGCTCCCACCATCGAGGTCGCACTATAACGACCACCGATATAATCAAACATATAAAAAGAACGAAGGTAGCTGGATGGATTATCCATGGGACTCCCCATACCGGTAACAGCAATAAAATGTTTACCAGGATCAAGGCCGGCAGCCCCAAAAGCCGCCCGCACCAGCTGTTCATTCGTCAGGGTCTCAAGGGTGGTGCCACTTTTTGAGACGACGTTTACCAGGGTGCGGCCAAGATCAAGATTCGCGAGAACAGCAGCAGCATCATCGGGATCGACATTAGAGATGAATCGCACCGACCTCTCCTGTGTTGCATAGGCAGCCAGGGACAGATACAGCGCCCGCGGCCCCAGATCCGAGCCACCAATGCCTATCATCACCATAGTGGTAAATTTTTGTCCAGCCTCATTAACGATATGGCCGCTTGCCAAATCATCGAGAAAGCCGTGCAGCTTATCAAGCTCTGCTATCGCCTGACCAGTCGCTTCGGGGTGAACCGGTGTTGTGAAGATGTCGCGAGCGGCAGTATGCAAGACCATACGTTCTTCGCTTTCATAGCCGTCTATCCGGTTGATGACTTTGCCCTGTTTCATCTCCTTAAACTGCTGTATAACCAAACTTTGATCAGCCAATTCCTGCAAGGCGTCCAGAACAGTCGTATCGAGGCGCTGGGTCCCGTAAAGTAGCTTAAACTCGCCCATCCGGCAGGCTAAAGTGAATAGTCGATCACGGCTCAACGCTTCCTGCTGGCTGAGAGAGAAAGGATTTTCCGCAAGTTTTTGGAGTTTTACAAAGGCAGGATGAGATGCTATACCTTGATAAGGCTTCATTTTTCCTCCGTGGTTTTATATGATAAAAGTCTGTGGTGTTTATTACTCAGGGCCATGCATATCTTTGCCCGGTCCCTCTATTCATACCCTATAGGAGAAACTTCATGAACGCTAAAATCATCAGCAGGCGAAACTTTCGCATCGACAAGAAAGAAAAACTCATCCCATTGCTGAAAAAGTTGCGCAAGTCAGCTGAACAACAGAAAGGGTTTGTGTCGCGCTCGACCTATTCGAGTCTCAACGATCCCGGGGAATATCTTGTCATCAGTGAGTGGGAAACAGTCGACCATTGGGCCAAGTGGATGAACAAAAAAAGTACCAAAAGCATACAAGGATCAATCGATTCGCTTATTGGTGAGAAGACCTTCTTTGATGTCTATAAGCAGGAAACATTTTAGAAAAAGTCTTTATAACCGGGCAGTTTGCCGATAACGGTGGGTCAAGCCGGTAAACCTCCTCTGTCCTGAAAGACAGGAAGTTTACCGGAACAAACAAATGAATCCCTCTTCCTTATGCGGCTTTGCGATAGCCGGGATTATCGTTGATCGGTGCTTCGGGCAGCCCATTAGCCTGAAAATCGACCTGGATAACGTCTGCGCGATTTATCTCTTCGGCCGAAAATGCTGCCAGTTTTTTGCGGATACCCATCATCTTGACAATAACCACCGTCGCCACGGTAGTCATCACTGCATAGCCCCACTCCAGAAAACTCGGCAGAACATCTACCATGAAAGCCTTAGCGCAACAGGCGATTCCCAGAACTAAAGTGCTCAGAATAAATGGCACCAGAACATTGGCGAACATCGACTCTCCGGCCCAAAATGGTCTGACAGGATTTCGTGCACCAAGCAGGGTGAACGCAAACAAAAAAACAGTAAAGCACAGGCACAGCACACCATAAAAAAGATACATAGAACACCTCCGTTTTGCAACGCGGACATCACCGCGGTCGGCCGAAAGGGTCGGCTCGCCCCAGCAATGGGGGTGGTTAAGGCTTGCGCCGCGCCATACTTCCCATGGCACATTGTGTGATGGATATCTTATGTATGGAAAAAAATATTCGCAATAGGAATTATTAGTGACTTAGAAATAATTCTCTTGTGCTTTTTACAAGAGAATTATTTCGTGAAGAAACTTACCCCGCAAAGCTTTTTGGCGGGGTAAGTTTCTTGCGATAAAAACAACACCACAACAGCAAAAGAATGAGGTTTTACGCCTGTGACCTGCCCCCAACCAGCCCTCTCATTGCCAATAGGAGATTTTCGGGTACTGCGCCACATACAATGTTCTATTGTGTTTCTTATCTTTATGCTAATCTATGTATATATCAATTTAAAATGAGGTCATATGGATTTATTTATTGCCCGGCAGCCGATTTTTACTGTGCAGAGGAAACTCTATGGATATGAGCTGCTTTATCGGGGCACAAAAACATCATCGCTTAGTAATACCAGCGGCAACAAGGCCACAACCAGCGTGCTGTCCAGTGCATTCTTGACTGAAGGCCTCGAAAAGATCAGTGGTTCACTTCCCTGCTTCATCAATTTCACCAGCGATCTGCTCCTCCAGGATCTTCCCGCTTCTTTTCCCAAAAAACTGATTGTTGTGGAAATCCTGGAAGATGTGCTGCCAACACCCGAAATTGTCGCCATCTGCAAAAAACTGCGCAAAGAAGGATATACCATTGCTCTTGATGATTTTGTCTATGATCCGAGCCTGGAACCCCTGATCAGCATCGCCGACATTATTAAATTTGATTTTCTCCTGACCCCGATCGAAACCCTGCAGAAAACCTTAAACAAGCTGTCCGGGTATAAATTAAAATATCTCGCCGAAAAGGTTGAAAGCTATGACGAGTTCATACAGGCGAGCAAACTCGGTTTTTCTTATTTTCAGGGATATTTCTTTTGTAAACCTGAGAAAATTCGCATCAGGGAAATCGACTCTTCGAAAATCAACCTGGTGTGTCTTTTGGCTGAGGTCAATAAAAAGACGACAACGCTTCGAAACATTGAGGAAATTGTTTTGAGGGATGTGGCTCTTGCCTATAAGCTCCTGCGCTATATCAACTCTTCTTATTTTTATCGACTCAACAGAATTGATTCAGTCGCCCACGCCATAACCTACCTGGGGGAGAACGAATTACGACGTTTTATCATCCTGATGTTAATCTCAGAACTCGCCTCCGACAAGCCGGGCGAGTTGGTGCGACTGGCCGTTGTCCGAGCAAAGATGGCCGAACTTCTCGCCCTGGAAACGCCCATGAAGAATAAGGCTGACGAGCTCTTTCTGCTCGGTCTTTTTTCGCTGCTGGACGCCTTACTCGACACAAATATCGAGTATATCTGTGAACAATTAACGCTGAGCGAGAACCTGAAAAATGCACTGGTGGGGCAGACCGGTCCATACGCTGACTTTTTGAACGTGGTCATCAGTTACGAAAAAAGAGACAAACCCGCCTGCCTTGCTGCTACACAAAATATAGGCGTGCCCGCTGCTCATCTCGCGCAGATGTATATGGAAGCAATTACTTTTACCCAATCGGTACTGGATTGAGAGATAGCACTGCTGAACGCTTACAGTTCGGAGGTTATTCAGGATTTGGCGGTTTTCCGGTGAACGGTTACAATTCAGGAGTAAGACACTAAGTCACTATAAAGGCAGTGCCATTGGTCGCCCGGATTTTTTTTAGATAGTTGTAGATAGTGAAATTGGAGACTCCCAACCGCAAGGCCACCTGACCAACCATCCCTTTAATCTGAAAGGCTCCTTTCGTTTCCAGGATTTTCACGAGACGAATTTTTTCCTCGGTATTCATTGAAGCCGGCCGCTTGCCTATCTCCGCGACCGACTGTTCAAAAAAGGAATCCGCCGTATGGTCTATTGAAAATGACATTTTTTCAGGACCACCAGTTTGCTTCCCAGCAACACGATTCTGTGTTGCATTTTTGTTGACAAAGGCCTGGAGCATCTGGATGGCATTATGATGATCAGTGGTATTAAAGTTGACACAAAAGGCATAAATGACTTCACCTTTGCCGTTTCTGATATAGCTGGTCGAAGATTTCAGCTCACTTCCATCATCCATGAGGGTCATGAAGCAGTGCCTGTCTGTGACTGCGTCGCCGTCTAACAGAAGATATTTCTTCACCACATCGGTCACTGGAGCACCGATTGTTCGCTTGGTCACCTTGCCGGTGATGTGCACCAGCTGCATCTTCTCGGTGGTCAAATCATGGATCACCACCTCGCAGTTGTCCCCGAACATATTGGACATGAGTGATGCCAACTGTTTCAGGGTGTTGAATATCTGGTTTTTCTCAGCTTGCATTGATGGACTAAGGCTTACAGCTTTTTTCAACAGCCTTGAGAATATTCTGGTATCCGGTGCAGCGACAAAGATTCCCGGCATGTCCTTTGCGAATCTGCTCTTCGCTCACCTCGCGGCCCTGGTGCTTTTCAACAAAAGAAGTGGTAGCCATAATAAAGCCGGGGGTACAGAAGCCGCACTGCACGGCTCCTTCTTCGACATAGGCCTGCTGCACCGTGGAAAGCTTGCCGTTTTTTGCTTCTCCTTCAACCGTCCTGATCGCTTTGCCGTCGACCCAGGCAGCCAGATACAGACAGGAATCAACCAGAACCTCATCAACCAGCACCGAACAGGCACCACATTCTCCGACTCCACAGCCCTCTTTGGTCCCGGTCAGACCCAGATCCTGCCGCAGCAATTCCAGCAGCGACTTTCGCCTGTCGATAAAAAATGACCTGAGGCTCCCGTTTACGGTGCACTGAATCCTCATAAAGCCGTTATCGTCTTGCATTGTCATTTACTTATTCTCTCCTGTTTGTTGTCCCGCCGGGTGTAACGCCCGTTGTAAGGCTTTGTGGGTAGTTCTCTTGGCAAGCTCCGCTATGATATTTAAGCGAAAGTCTTTCGATGCCCGCCATGATGTGCGCGGATTGACATCGTCGATCACTTTTTCGGCTATCATGTCGAACAGCTCGGTGGAGAGTTCCCGGCCAAGCACCACCTGTTCAGTTTTCGGGCAACGAAGAGGCATCGGCCCGGCAACCCCGAAAGCAATGCGATAGTCGGTTATCTTGCCGGCCGCGGTCTTTAAGGTGACAGCACAGCCGATGGTGGCGATGTCCATGGCTTCGCGCATGGCGTATTTATAGTAATAGCCGAACGAGCCCGCATAATTCTCCGGGGTTATTTTAAAGCCCGTGAGCACATCGCCTCGGCGCAGGTCCACTTTGCCCGGCCCGAGATAAAAACCGGCGATGGGGATTTCCCGCATGCCATCCAAACCCTGGATCAGCAGCAGGGCATTAAGACCAAAAAGACCCGGTGCCGAGTCGGCGCTGGTAACCCCGTTACAGATGTTACCACCTATGGTCGCCATATTTCTGATCTGCGGGCCGCCGACACTGTCTGCCGCATCACAGAGCATCGGCATAGTACTCTGCAGAAGTTCCGACTCGATAATATCGGTAAAAGATGTCCCGGAGCCAATAAGCATATTTTTTGCTGCATCCAGCCTAATAAAACGTAATTCGGGCAAGCCATGAATATCAATCAGCTCGGCAAAACCTGCTTTGCCGTGGCGCAGTTTGATCAGGATATCCGTCCCGCCCGCGAGTAGTCGACTGTGCGGATGCGCAGCAAGCAGATTGACAGCTTGAGCGACGGAGCTTGCTTTATGGTAGGTCTGTACATCAAACATGTCGTTCCCCCGGGGATTTCAACAAGCCGCTTCTGGTAAAATGAGTAAATAAAATATGGGGGCTGAGCGGCAAAGAGTTGATACGCACACCTGTTGCATCGAGCAGCGCATTGCGAATGGCCGGGGGCGGGGTGATCACCGGTGGTTCACCAAGGGCTTTATTGCCATACCCGGATGTCGGCTCAAAGGTCTCGACAAAATCGTGGTGCAGTTTCGGCATATCCATAAAGGTTGGGAACTTATAATCAAGCAGATTGTTATTGTAGACATAGCCGCTGTCCGGATCGATCAGCACTTCTTCCAGCAGGGCAGCACCGATCCCCATAAAAAGACCGCCGTGGACTTGGCCCGCGGCCTGTTGCGGATTGAGAATGACCCCCGAATCGTGGACATTGATAATATTGTTGATCTTGATTCTGCACAAAGGAATATCAACATCTATATCGACAAAGGTACAGCCGAACACCGGCGCGTTGCTGGTGGTCTTATGCGACACTTCGGCACTCAGCTGCCCACCCCGCTCCTTATGGTAATAACTGTCTATGGCCAGTGTCTTCAGATCGACGACGTGCTCACTCTTTTTGGTATCGACTATATTGCCGGCAACAATATCGAGGTCGGCTGAATCCTTATCACTCATCAACGCGGCATGGCGACAAATCTTGGCCTTCAGCTCAGTGGCCGCCCTGAAGACCGCATTGGAGACGACATAGGCCTGTCGTGAAGCATAGGCCCCGGTATCAAAGGGGGTGACGTCGGTGTCCTGGGCCTGGACTACCCGCACAGCTTCGTAGGCAAGACCTAGGGTCTCTGCGACCATTTGCGCCACTACTGTGTCCGACCCCTGGCCGATCTCAGTTGCGCCGACCATCACATGGACGGTACCATCCTGGTTCAAGACGATCCGGGCCCCGGCAATCTCCACACAGACCGGATAGGTCCCGGAGGCATAAGCCAGGCAGGCCACGCCAAGTCCTTTACGCAGTGGTCCTGTTTTGTGTTGCGCGTACTCTTTCTTTTTTTTGTCCCAATCGATAAAATCCCGACCTTTTTTGAGGCAGTCGGCAAGACCGCAGCTGACCATTTTTTCTTTGTTTAAGGGGTTGATATCTCCCTGACGGGCAATATTTTTCAGCCTGAAAGCAACCGAATCCATGCCGATTTTTCTTGCTGCATCTTCTGTTGCACACTCCAGGGCATACAAAATCTGCGGCGAACCATAGGCCCGCATCGCCCCGGCTGTGGGGATATTGGCATAGAGGGTCCGGGCATGAAAACGAGCCGGAGTCCGGGGATATAAAGCGCTTTGCTTGGCACCGCCCGCCGCAGCAATGGCATGACCATGGGAGGCGTAACCACCGGTGAGGGAGACGGCGTCCATCTCTCTTGCGACCATGGTGCCATCCTGCATCACCCCTGTTTTGACCTTGATAAAGAAGGGATGGCGATTCCTGGTGCACAACATGCACTCTTCACGGGACAGGTTAATCTGCACCGCCCTGCCGCTAAGGTGCATGGTGAGAAAGGCGACCATCGGTTCGACAACCACATCCTGTTTATTGCCGAAACCGCCGCCGATAAAAGGTTTGATGACCCGGATCCGGCTCAGGGAAAAAGACAGCGCCTCGCTGACTATTCGGCGAACAATATGGGGAATCTGGGTGGAAGAGACTATGATAATCCTATCCATATCATCCATATAGGCATGGGCAATATGATTTTCCAGATGGACATGCTGGACCATGGCGGTGGTAAACTCTCCCTCGACTATATGGTCCGCTTCGGCAAAACCTTTTTCTACCTCCCCGCAGGTATAGCGATGTTCGCCGATCACATTGGCAGAACCCTCATGAATCTGCCTGGCGCCCTCAGCCAAGATATCTTGCGGATGGATAAGCGGCGGGTACTCCTCATAGACGACGGTGATCTTTTTCAGTGCCTGTTTGGCGGTCAGCTCGTCACGGGCAACGACAATAGCGATATCGTCGCCGAGACAGCGAATATTGCAGCTCAGCAGCAGGCGGTCTTCAATGTCTTTATGGTGGGGATCAAGGGAAAAAGGATGACCGGCGGTGGCAAAGAGGTTTTGCGGCACGTCTTTAAAGGTAAAGACCGCTTCCACGCCCTCGTGCTGCACAGCCTGTGTTATATCGATAGCAGTCACCCGCCCATGACTGATGGTCGATCTGAAATACTTGGCCACCAACATTCCCGGCCGCTGCATATCTTCCGTGTATTCTGCACGCCCCGTCACCTTGGCGACTGCGTCCGTCCGAACAACTGATTTACCTATTACCATGTCTGCGTTACCATATGTTCAACACTCTTTTTACTGAGCCATCGTGATGCTCTTTTTTTACAATGGCGATTGCATCTTGTCATGTTTGGCGATAATTTTCTCTGAGAGCATTCGGGCCTGGGAGGCAATCTTCTCCTCTTCGAATCCAGTTAACCTGCCTTTATCGACAACAACCTTACCCGCCACGACGGTATAATCGGTTGCATGATTAAACCCGGAAAAAACCAGCGCCGCCACAGGATCAGACAGCGCTCCGGCATATTCCATTTTATAGACATCAAAGATGGCCAGATCAGCGGCAAAACCAGGTCGTATTTCGCCCACTTTGGGAAAATGCAATAATTTCGCGCCGTTCTTAGTCGCCATGCCCAGCACATCGGTGGCGTTGATACAGGAGGCGCCGTATTTTACCCGCTGCAGCAGCAACGCATTTCTCACCTCCCCCAGCATATCGGAGGAATCGTTGGAAGCTGCCCCATCCACGCCAAGACCAACATTGATGCCAATTTCGCGCATCTCTGTCACCCGGCAGATACCCGAGCCAAGGCGCATGTTCGAGGTGGCGCAATGGGCGATATGCGTCCCGGTCTGCTGCAGGAGCTGCAGCTCCTCGTCATTAAAATGAATGCCGTGGACAAAGGAGACATCTTCTCCTAAAAAATCGCAATCGGCCATCAGCGCCAGAGGCCGTTTACCATACAACTGGAGACAATAATCATTTTCATCGGTCGTTTCCGCCAGATGGGTATGCAGACCCACCTTATATTTTCTGGCCAGCCGCACGGTCTGCTGCATAAGCTCTTTGGAAACGGAAAAAGGACTGCAGGGGGCAAGGACAATCTTGCGCATCGATAATTCCGAGTCATCATGAAACCGGTTGATGACCCGTTCCGAGTCGGCAAGAATTTCATCATCGGTCTGGACCACCGAATCAGGCGGCAGGCCACCATCTTTTTTACTGAGCGACATCGACCCCCGGGTCGGCGAAAAACGCAGACCTAAGGTTTCAGCGGCCTTGAACTGGGTGGCCATTATGTCGCAGGAGATGGCTTTGGGGTAGAGATAGTGATGATCGGTGGAGAGCGTACAACCGGTTTTCAGCAGTTCTCCCATGGCCAGAAGAGAGGAATAGTATATCGCTTCTTCATCAATATATTTCCATATCTCATAGAGATGAACCAGCCAGTCAAAGAGTTTCGCATTTTGAACCGCTGGAATGTTTCTGGTCAGGGTCTGATAAAAATGGTGATGGGTATTGACGAACCCGGGCAGCACAACATGCCTGGAGCAATCGATGATCCGACCGGTAAAGTTGCCGATTTCTTCGTCGGACAGTTGGTGATCAAGCGACTCTATCCTCCCGTTTTTTATCAGAATATCTGCATTTTCCAAAACTTTTTGGTCCTGATCGCCACCCGGCCAGACACAGAAGCAATTTTTTAAAAGGAGTGTTTCATCCGGCATATTTTTTCCTCGTCTCCCAGCCAACTGTATCTTTAGCCCACATTTCCAGATTAGATTTTGTCCAACAATCCGGTTTTCTTGTTAAATTCGTCTATCAGAGCGTCGATCTCCTCTGTTTTATCCACTATGGAAGTCCAGTACGACTCATTGTACCACTGCTCCTGGATCTCCTGATAGGTCTTACCCTGCTGCTCTACCCAGGTATAATACTTCAGATTATGAATCCGTTTTTTGCCGTAGTAGGTCAACTCTTCCATGTTGTCGATAGCGAGTCCTAACAGATCTCTTCGGTAAACAACTTCCGCATCAGTTGCCGTGAAGGTGCCACACTCGGCAGTCAGTTCGTCGAGCCTGCTTTTATAGAGATCCATCGAGTCGGTGAGCACCGTGACGACGATATCTTTTTCCGTCAGTTCATTGTACCTGGCAAACTTAATGGCCGAAGCAATATTTGACGCTCCGGAAATACCAAGCAGATCGAGATTATTGACAATATTTTCATCCACGCCTTTTTGCTTGAGCAGCTCTCGGCCTGCAGGTTCATTAAAGAGACGAATCAGATTGATCGGCACATTGTCATCCATGGCCACGACGAAATCGGTGTTTTTTGCGTTGTGAATCCAGGGAATATGTTTATCGCCTATCCCTTCAATCCTGTGCGCACCAAAACCATTATTCAACAGGGTCGAACACTGCAGGGCCTCACAGGCGACAATTTTACACTCCGGGTACTGTTTTTTGAGATAATCTCCTGAGGCGATGGTGCCGCCGGAGCCGGTTGCAGAAATAAGCCCTCTGACTTTATCACCAGCTCTCTGAATTTTTTTAATAACGCTCTGCAGGGCCGGCCCGGTAATTTCATGATGCCAGAGATAGTTGCCCATCTCGTCAAACTGATTGAAAATGACCAGGTCTTGCCCTGATTTTCGCAACTCCCAGCATTTATCAAAGATCTCCTTAACATTACTCTCAGAGCCCGGCGTCTTGATGATCTCCCCTGCTACACCCTGAAGCCATTCAAAACGTTCACGACTCATCTCTTCGGGCAGGATGGCAATAGATTCACAACCAAGCAAAGCCGAATCATAGGCACCGCCCCGGCAATAGTTGCCGGTCGAAGGCCAAACCGCTTTCTGCCGTGACGGATCAAACTGACCGGTGACCAGGCGCGGCACTAAACAGCCGAAGGCCGCTCCGACCTTATGGGCACCGGTGGGGAAATACTTTCCGACAACAGCGATGATACGGGCTTTCACGCCGGTGAGACTCTCCGGTAATTCCAGGTAATTGACATCACCATAGCCGCCCCCCATGTCTTTCGGTTCGTTATGCCAGGAGATACGAAACAGATTGAGGGGATCGAGGTCCCACAAACCAACATTTTTCAGCCTGGCGACAATTTTTTCCGGGATAAGCGACGGATCCCGCTGCTGCTTTAAGGTCGGGATAATTATTTTTCTTTCGCGGGCGAGTGCAATGCTTCTTTGCAGCGGTTCCGGAGAGATGGTTAAGTCTATCATTGGTATATCTCCTGAGATATCTGTTAGAGATTGAGATCGGGAACAATTTTTTGAAAGCTTTTTAGAGTCGGCTCGACCTTGAAGGATCGCAAACCGACCCGTCCCACCGCGTCCATGGCGGATTTGATATCTTTTAAGCCGCTGCCGGTGTTGATCAGCACCACCGTTTCCGCATGTTGCAGCAAACCTTCGTCGGCAGCTTTTTGTAATCCAGCCCAGGTCGCAGCACCAGCGGGTTCGGCAAAAACCCCGGTTTTCCGGGCGAGATCAGGAATAGCGCGGATGATCTGCTCGTCACTCACAGTAAGATACGCACCATTGGTATTTTTTACCGCATGCAGCGCCTTGATTCTGTCCCTCGGCAAGCCGGCACTGATACTGTCGGCAATCGTTTCAGCGACGATGGGCGGCTTGGCCACAATATCTTCCCCCGAACGCCAAGCCTGAGCCATATAGCTGCTGCCTTCCGCCTGTATACCATAGAGTCGAGGCATTTTATCAATCCAGCCAAGGGCCAGAAGATCTTTCAATCCTTTATGGATGCCGCCGATGATGCAACCGTCGCCGACACTGACAAAAATCGCATCGGGCGCCTGCCAGGACAGTTGCTCACATATCTCCAGAGCACAGGTTTTCTTGCCCTCGGTCATATACGGATTGTAGCCGGTATTTCTGTTATACCAGCCATATTCTTGTGCTGCCTGCAGGCAGAGCTCAAAGGCATCATCGTAGGTGCCGTCAACCAAAATGACGGTTGAACCAAACATAAGCAGCTGGGCAAGTTTTGCCTGCGGCGCACTGGCCGGCACAAAAATCACATTTTTCTGACCGACGGAAGCGCAGATTCCGCTGAGAGCGGCGGCGGCGTTGCCGGTGCTTGCTGTTGTCACCACCTCGGCTTTTTGCTCCTGCGCCCGCACCACGGCAATAGTGCTGGCCCTGTCCTTAAAAGACGCAGTGGGCAGCCGACCATCGTCTTTGATGAAAAGCCGGTGCACGCCAAGCTCTTTGCCAAGTCTGGCAAATTGAAGCAGCGGACTGTTGCCCACCACCATGGCCGGGACCGGGGAATCATGTTCTATTGGCAGAAGAGGTCTGTATCTAAAAATTGAGGAGTCGGTGGAAGCGGCGAGAGCAGCTTTTGAAAAAACTTTTTGTATGGCGTCATAATCGTATTGGATATCAAGTATTCCTTCATTGCCATGGTCGGGACAAATAGAATCAAACCGACCTTTCATATATGTTTTAGCGCAAATCATGCATGTTGCGTGACTGACATAATTCATAAAGCCTCCCGGTGGAAAGACGCGGATCGGTGTGATGAAAAGGAACCCTGAAAACCCAATACTATTCCGACATTATAAAGAATCCAACCGGTCCGTCAAGATTATACTGGACACGATATTCAAATATTTTAGCACTCATTCAAATAAATTTTATTTTGCGCTGCAAGGAAGTCCACATGATTTCCAGAAAGAAACTCTCGTCGACAATGGCGCTCACGCAACCGCATTGCCGTCTGTATTGTCAATTGTTGGAACACTGAAGCAAAGGATGGCACTCATTTCCGGCCTGGTCCGCAATCGTCACCATAGCAAAAATGCCAGACCACGATACAGCTGCACTCTGTCTGCAACCTGACACCAGGGCAATAATGATTTCGTACCGCCTGCAAGCAGGATTGCAGGCGCTACCGATCTGCCGAGCGACTTATTTCGTTGCTGCTGATTTTGCTATGCCGGCCAATGCCTTTTGTATTTTTGTTATGACTTCCTCGCAACCGACAATACTATGCCTTTTCTCTAAATATCGTGGATCGTTATACGATATCCAGACATGAGCCTTGTCATCTTGCCAGATTAATGCTTTTTGGGGTAAATCAATAGCAACACTTTGCTGACATTTCATAAGAGGGCTTCCCACCTTGGGATTTCCGAATATTATAAGTTCTGTATCCCGCAGTTCGATACCAACTTTACCAGCACTTTCGGAATGTTTTATTCGATCGAATACAGTCATTCCTTTCTCATTCAAGACGGTCTCCATTCTATCTGCGGTTTCTTTTACATTCAAGTTGCTTTGGACATTTATCATGCCATCTGCTGCGACTGCATCGATTGCAACGGCTAATAACAACAGTGCGGTGAGAATGACTTGTTTCATTATTATCTCCTTTAATTGGTTAATGTGTTGTGTTAAGTGTTTAAGAAGCAGCCGCCGCTACTAGCGGGCGGCTAATTTGCCTTATGAGACCGATCTATATCTTGCTGCAAAAACTGCTTTTCCTTCTTGAGCGCATTCATTTCAGTTGTTAACTCATCCCTTTCTTCTGCGCTACGAATCCTATCGCGTAATTCCTGCAATTCTAACTGTACTGCCTTTTTTTCAACCTCAAGATCCGGGATTGTTTCTACTTCTAATTGTTCGATCCTTCGCTCAGCGTCTGGATCGCCATTTGTACCCAGACGTAATTGTTCAACTTCAGCTCTTAACTCTCCCTGCATATTTTCAATTTCCTCAAAACGCTTTTCCCGCCCTCTTACTATGTCTTGCAACTCATGTAGAGGACCTGGTGATTGGGGACTGCCGGCTAATGCCTCTTCCAAATCATGTATTTGTCTCTCAATCTCAACAATCTTGTTCTTTAAATCGTCAATGTGATTCTTATTTATCTCCGTTTTATCCGGACGGGTTACAGGCGACTGAGGATCCACGGGTATCAGCCCCAGCAAATGTAAACCCAGACCGACCAATAGAAGGAGAACACCAAGAACACCAAGAACACCGACATAACGTGGCCTGCGAGGATCCACAGCATTTTTTGCTCCAATCCTTCCGACAAGAGAGAGGAACAAAAAAAAGACCCCACTAACAACCAGTACGTTTGGCAAAGGGCCTTCGATGAATGACCGTATTATGTTTTCCATTTTTTCTGTTCTTTAGCTGTTGTAGATATGCCTCACGCCGGAGCCTGACCGGCGCGCTAACCGACAACCCCGAATTCAGCACCCTGAAAAGGCCGGGGTTTTGTTCGCTGTACCTCAAGGCATAGGTACTATTGATAAACAGCACATTATGCAACCACACCGAACAACCTCCCCACTCCTGCTGTTAATGCCATTGCGAGTGCGCCCCAGAAAGCAACCCTGATACTGCCGACAACAACCGGCGCACCACCTGCACGCGCGGCAATACCGCCAAGAAAGGCGAGAAAAAATAGAGAAAAAACTGCGACATAAGGAATAAGCTGAATTCCTGGAACAACCCACGCCACCACTAACGGCAGTGCCGCGCCAACGGTAAAAGTACCTGCCGAAGAGAGTGCGGCTTGAACGGGTTGCGCATTACCACACTCTGAGATACCTATTTCATCTCTTGCATGCGCGCCAAGAGCATCATGCGCCATAAGCTGTTCCGCTACTTGCCGGGCTAGAACAGACTCAACACCTCTGGCTTCGTATATCTTTGCGAGCTCGTCTTTTTCAAACTCAATATCCTGCTCTAAAGATTTCTGCTCAAGTGCCAGATCTGCGTTTTCAGTATCGGACTGAGAGCTGACCGACACGTACTCACCGGCAGCCATAGACATGGCACCTGCGACCAACCCAGCAACTCCAGCGAGGAGAACACCTTCACGTGCAGTACTGGCAGCCGCAACACCAATAATAAGACTTGCAGTTGAAACAATTCCATCGTTTGCACCGAGCACTGCCGCACGTAACCAGCCTATGCGATGTGATCGATGTTTTTCATGTTGGCTCATGCAATTCCTCGATACTCTTATGTAAGGTAACGGCTGGCAACAACTGAGCTAAGTAAATCTATCGACCAGCTCTTCCCCGCCCCAACGCGCTGCGATGTCAAAGGTAATGCTATTCTTTTTAACTTGATTTTATTAAGAACCTTGGCAATCACCAAGTCTTTTCCCTGAAATTTCCCAACTTTGGATGAGATTATATGCATGATAGCTCTTTTCGTTGTGTTATTTCTGGATGCATACCAATGGATTTAAAAAGCTCCTGAATAAAATCCACGGCTCGGGACTCCGACCAGTATCTACCGCGGACACGACGGTTCATAAACCCAATATGCCCACCATATTTCGGGACTTCCAAATAGATACAAGGATTTTTTCTCTGATGATACGGATAACACGATGCCCCGAGAAATGGATCGTCCTCGGCATTGATAATCAGGCTTGGAACCCGGATACGTCCCAAAAGCGGACCGCAACTGCATTGTGCCCAATAATCCTCGGCACTTCTAAACCCGTGGATCGGTGCGGTATACCGGTCATCATAGCCTTTAAAATCCTTAATTTGGTTGTAGCTCCGATCATCGATTTGATCAGGAAACAACGCCATTTTTGCCTTGACCTTTCGATGCAGCAACCTCAAAAATCGTTGCATATAGATCGTGTTTGAAAGACAAGATAGCTGTATGGCGGTACCCTCTAAATCGACCGGTACAGAAAAAGCAACCGCCCCTTTCAGTTGAGGAAGAAGTTGCTCGGACTGTTGTCCCAGATAGAGCAAACTCAGATTTCCTCCCATACTAAATCCTATCAGGACAATATTTTGGTATCCTTTTGCTATCGCGTGCCGGATTACCACGTCCAGATCGTCTGTGCAGCCGTTGTGGTACATCCGTAACTGTCGATTTGTCTCGCCACTGCAAGTACGGTAATTCCATGCGAGACAATCGATATGCTCCTCGTTAAGCGCCTTGACCATTCCCTTTACATAGGCACGCTGGCTGTCCCCCTCTAATCCGTGGGATATTACAGCTAAAATCTTCTCCCCAGAGCAAGACCAGTCCAGATCCAAAAAATCATCATCTGGCGTCTGGATACGTTCACGTTCGTAACAAACACCGCGTACCTTTCGGAAGAGTGTTGGAAAAATGGTCTGGATATGCCCGTTTCGAAACCATAGCGCCGGCTTATAATCGGCAGAACTTGCTCTTTTTAATCGATGCATAAAGACGTACTTAAGTTCCTTTTTTCCCAAAAATCATTATAAAAGACCAATTTTTTTTTTAAATGAGCGAGCGGCTGAAACGGATTCTTCCCTCGACGAAATCAAAATCTAGGGCGCATTGCCGTGAATGATCAAATTTCTCTGCTGTCCAGAGAGAAGAACTACTTTCCACCACGCAGATCAAATTCACCCTCTTCCTGGATAATAATATCAGGCATATACCCACCCGGATCCAACTTCGCCTTAAAACCATATTTGAAGGATTCCCTGGGATCATTCATAAGAGAGCTGAGCAGTCTGATGCCACTCAGCAGATCGACACCGGCTTCAAGATAGATATATGCTTCACCGTAGGGCTCGACAGTCGGGAGGTTATCGGAAACTCCTGACAGGACTTTATACCCTTCGATATCGACAGTATAATAAATACCTGTAAAATTGAGGGGTTCACGGTTGGGATTAATAATGTGCAGTCCAATTTCAAATCTTGGGCTGACACCCTTTTGCGGCAGCACCTTGAATGTCTGCAGACTGACATCCGGAGGATCAAGGCTGGACCGCATCATTCCGGCACAGCCGCCTAAAAGGGAGAAGGACCAGATCACCAAGAGCAAACCGAGAATTTTATGCATGGTTCTTTCCTTTTGGGTTGCGTTCATCAAAAAATCCATCAGGCGGCAAATCCACCATTCACAAGGATATTCTGCCCGGTTACCCAGCCTGCCTGCGTATCAACAAGCAGACCAACCATACCTGCAATATCCTCAGGTGTGCCAATCCGGCCCAGGGCGGCAAGGCCTGCAAGCTGGCGTATCTGTTCCTCGGTTTTTCCTGCCCGGAAAAGCTCGGTATCAACCGGCCCCGGTGACACGGTATTCACTCGAATCGCCCGTGGCCCCAGCTCCTTGGCAAGCACCTTGGTAATCTGTTCTACCGCCCCTTTTGTTGCTGCATACCCACCGTAGGTGGGCAGCATCACTCTCGTCACGGTAGAACCGATGTTGATGATACAACCGTTGTCGGCCATCACCCTCGCCGCCTCGCGGCAACAGAAAAAGAGCCCCTTAATATTTAGTTTCATGAGTGTATCGAACTCATCCTCGGTAAAATCGGCAATAGCTTTATACGTGGCGACGCCTGCATTGTTGACCAGAATATCAAGTCGACCATATCTGGTGATGGTGGATTCGAATAATTTTTCAATTTCCTCCACCTTGCTGACATCGGCCCTGACGACATCTGCCTTATCCCCTTTGTCAATAATAGTGCTGGCCAGTTCATCGGCGCTGTTCCTATCAGTGGCATAATTGATAATCACCTCCGCCCCCAAACTACATAACTTAAGGACGATGGCCCGACCAATTCCCCTTGATCCACCTGTTACTATGGCAACCTTTCCTGTCAGTGGTTTGTTCATATTCCCTCCATTATTTTAATATCCTACTAACTCCTAACTAGCCTGGCTGCCGTTGTCCACATGCCAATGCCTCCTGCCAATGGTGCCGTCAACACTGCTGTGTTGGTTGCAGCGTAGGGTAGACCTCCGTGCACACACCTCGTAGCAAAAGTAAGAGTCTCTGCTGGTGTCTGCATCAGAAGATGAGAGTGACTGGACATCAAACAATGTACCTAAAGCAAAAGATTAAACATTTCGGTGCCGTCTCGCAGCAGACTGGTTAAAACATAATAGTCATCGTCTTCTGAAAAGACATCTGCCACTCGTCGCCCACGTTTCATCACCTAATACCTACAGAGAAAAACTGTTCTAG
>CBDTUM010000019.1:0-44315 GCA_965363495.1 uncultured Desulfopila sp. | reverse complement strand
TATTGGTGGGCGAGGCGGGATTCGGACCCGCGACCTTCGGCTTCGGAGGCCGACACTCTATCCAGCTGAGCTACCCGCCCTTGAGAAAGACTGCAATTGGGTAATTTGCTCTACTCTTTTAAACGAAATTGGCTAAACAATCGACAAGAAAATGGATGATCTTCTGCTTTTCATCCTTTTTCGCTCCTCGTTTTTTCAAGACACTCCTCCCATTCCAGCGGCAACATACTTTTCTTCAAATTATTGCACGCCTTGCAGCTGGGGACGAGATTATCTTTTGTGGATCGGCCGCCTCTCGCCAGGGGAACCAGATGGTCCATGGTAATATCGTTGAAAACGACATTTTTACCGCAGTAATGGCAAAGCCCGGGGGCAGTTTTCTGCTGCCACCAGCGGGTTTTTCGTAATTCTCTGGCTTTGCCTCGCTCGGCTCGAATTTTTGAGTCGTCGGGTGCGTCGAAATCAAAAAAATCTCTTGCCACTAGACCAGGTTTCCGAGCAGAAGATGCCGTACCTCACCAATAAGGTAGAGAGAACCGCCAACCACAATCAAATCGCCATCTTCAGCAGCCTCCTGCGCCGCAAGAAGTGCCTCATTAACTTTTTGAACACATCGAGCCTTACCTTTCTGCTCTGCATCGAGGATGGAATAAATATGTTCCGGCGTGGCGGATCGCTCTCCGTCAGGTTGCGTGATGATCAGTGTACTGACCAGTGGAGCGAAGAGCCCAAGAGTCGTGCGGAGATCCTTATCGATCATTGCCCCCCAGACCCCGACAAGTCGTCCATATTTGAAATTTTCGCCAAGAGTCCTTGCCAAATTTCTGACACCATCAGTATTATGCGCACCATCAAGCAGATAGCGAATTAACTTCGCCTTGTCTTTTGTTTCAGCAGGTGCGTTTTCCGAGACATATTCCTGTTCAAAATACTCCATTCTGCCCGGCCATTTAACTTGAGCGAGTCCCTCACTTATCTGCTGATCGGTGACCTTATAGCCAAAGCCCTGCAAGAGCTGCAGTGCGGCAAGACAAAGTGAATCATTTTCCGGCTGGACAAGGCTCGAGCGATTGCAACGCAACCCGTCAATCTTACGATTACCAAGACTTTTGCCCCCTGTCCACGTCCATGTTTTATCGGCATGCACGGTGTAGTCAAAATCTTGACCAAGCGAGAAGACCTGCGCATTTTTTGCTTTACCAACCGCCTCGATAACCGGAGCCACCTCTCTATGCACAGCTCCCGACACTACCGGAACTCCAGGCTTAATAATCCCGGCCTTTTCCCCGGCTATCGCCGTGAGACTATCGCCAAGATATGCCTCATGATCTATACTGACACTGGTGATAACCGAGACCAACGGGGTTACTACGTTGGTGGCATCGAGTCGCCCACCCATTCCAGTCTCCAGCAGCACCAGATCGACATTCGACTCAGCAAACCACAGCAGACCAAGCGCGGTAGTAAATTCAAAATAGGTAATCTGTTCGTCACCAAGAACCTGGCATATCCTGGTGCCTAGTTTGGCAAATGCCTCTTCACTGATATACTCACCGCCGATCCTGAATCTTTCCCGTACGCTACTCAGATGGGGCGATGTGTACACACCAACGCGATATCCAGCCCGGCCAAGCACCTCGGCGAGAGCGGCACAAACTGATCCTTTGCCGTTGGTTCCGGCGACATGGACAAATTTAAGACGGCTTTCCGGTCGATCTACTTTTTCCAGAAAGGACTGCATCGCCTCGAGACCCAGCTTTATTTTGTGCATCTGCAAGGCATCGAGATGCACCAGTACTTCATCGTATGTCATAATTATCTAGTATAAGAAAAAGGGTGAGAAGTTAGTGTCAAAGAATAGTCAATTTAGCGTAGTCCAAATGAAGTGTCTTCAAGCCGTGCCTGTCGAAGTGGATATCAAGCGATCGCGCTTTCGACAATTTGATCACTGTGCCATCATTAAAAAACGGATGATTCACTCTACACCCCACGACAAAATCTGTCATTTCCAACTTTTTCTGGGCAGTTTTTTTCTTTCTGGCCGGCGTCGAAAAAGAGTTTGACTGCACGTTAAAGGAATCGCCAACAGTCCCATATTGCGCGGTAATGAGCTCAAAGAGCCCGCCGCTCAGTTCTGTTATAAAAGGCGACATCCCGACTCTGCGAAACTGTCGATCAGGGGTCATCATCTGCCGCGGATATGTCAAATAGAGATATTTTTTGGCCCGCGTTGCCGCTACATACAGCAATCGACGCTCTTCTTCCCACTGCTCACCAAAGGTTGCCGAAGCATGGGGGAAACGACCATCCGCCACCCCGATAACAAAGACTGCTTCAAATTCCAAGCCTTTGGAGGAATGGATTGTCGATAAAATGAGCCGTTCTGCTCCCCGCCCATCCCTGCTGACCTCTTCAGGTGGATCCAGAGTCGTGTCATCAATAAAACTTTGCAGGTCCTCATAACCGCCCATAATGCTTTTAAGCTGCTCAAGATCTTTCTGTCGTTTAGGAAAATCGTCACTATAGAGCCGCTCAAAGACAGGCTGATAATAATCCAGGGCGAGCTCAAAGAGCGCCGCAGGAGATAAACTGCCGGTATGTAAATCAACAAAAAGCCGCACCAGTCTTGCAAAAGAGTCTTTCCAGGTTTTTCCAGGGGAATAGTTTTTCAGAGCCTCAAGCGCATCGGTTGCCGCGGCGATGGTTGTGGATATTTTCTGGGCGGTTGCCGGCCCTACCTTCTCCAGCTGAAGCAGAATCCTGTTCCAGGAAAGCGTGTCCTGCGGGTTAACCAGTACCCGTAGAAAGGCGATCATATCTTTCATATGGGCCGACTCGGTCAGCTTCAGCCCTCCCCTCTTTTCATATTCCAGGTTTTCGGCGCCCAGTGCTAATTCAAGTTTGTAGGAGTGAAAACTTGAGCGAAATAAGACAGCAATATCAGATAGCTCGACACCTTGTGCAAGCAGTTGCTGTATCGTTTTGACAATAAACGCAGCCTCTTCACGTTCATCCCGGGCGGCAAAAACCATCGGCCGGAGATCACCTTCAATACTGGTAAAGAGCGTTTTGGTATATTTTTCCGCCGCATTTCTGATAATATCATTAGTGAGCGAGAGTATCGGCTGAGTCGAGCGGTAATTTTCCTCTAATTTTATTATCTTCGTTTCAGGGAAAATCTTGGGGAAACGCATGATATTGTAAAAATCAGCCCCCCGAAAGGAATAGATCGACTGGGAATCATCACCGACAACCATGACATTGTCGTGCGTATGCGCGGCGAGCCGGATAATATCGGCCTGGATAAGGTTGGTATCCTGATATTCATCGACCATGATATAGGAAAACCTTTCTGATACGGCCAGCTGTACCTCAGGCGACTCCACCAGCAGTCGTTTCCAGTTGACCAGTAAATCGTCATAATCCATCAGGCCGTGATCAAACTTGAACTGCTGATACGCTTTATGCAAGGCAAGAATATCTTCAAGGTGGTCAGCAAGATGCGAATATTGATCGTTCACCAACCCCTCAAGATCGATTGACCGGTTGACGGAGCCACTAATCATATTGATGATGGCACGTTTGGAAGGGAAACGTTTTTCGTGCTTGCCAAGGCCAAGAGAAGATTTCAACAGATTGACGATCCCCTCGGCGTCAGCACGATCGATGATGGAAAACGACGCCCCGTAACCGATGCGCGAACCATAGCGCCTGAGCAGCATATTGGCGACACCGTGAAAGGTTCCCCCAACTACCCTGCTGCAGTTTTCGTTCAGGAGTCGACCAGCCCGCCACAACATTTCCTGGCTGGCCTTTCTGGTAAAAGTAAGAAGCAAAATCGCTTCGGGTGGAACGCCGCTCTCCACTAGATGGGCAACCCGGTACACCAGGGTTCGTGTCTTACCGCTTCCAGCCCCGGCAATTACCAGTACGGGGCCTTCTGTTGTTGTTACCGACAGATACTGCGATTCATTCAGTTCCTGCCGATTTACAATAGCCGAATCGGCCTTAGAAGATGGAGAAATTCTTTCATTTTTCATGGCGGCTACTGTAACACAGGCCATTTCCCGGTGCAACGTTGGTTGACAAAATTGGCTCCACTGTTGTATAATTGCCGGGTTATTCTGGAATGTAATAACTCTTAGGCACTTCGATCATTGAAACTTTATTAATACATCTATGACAACCGACATGATAGCAACAACTTTAAACACAGAGAATCTAGCGAGAATTTTTCCTAAAGAAAGAACCAGTGATTTTTTTGAAGCCCTCTTCGGTGATGCCGACGAAGGTGCGTATGATATTGAACTGGCCTACCGGGAATACGACGGCAGCATGCTCATTATGGATCTGCTTCTGCACGAACGACCGAATTGCTGTCTAGCCTGCAACCTCACCCAGGGACTTCCGCAGGTTTTTTCCCGCCATCCGGTCATCAATATAACCGGTATCGTTCGTGAGCTTAATACCTTGCTTGGCGACAAGTATACTTGCGGCGACTGGAGTCTTGGTTATACGGAGCAACACAGCAATTCCCTGCATGCAATCCCCATTAAAATTGCGATTAATGAGAACTGACACGTTGCTGTCGAGCTCAAAGTAGAAACAAAAAGGCCGACTATAAAAAGTCGGCCTTTTTGTTTTCCAGGTTGTAATACTGCAAATCTATGCCACAGCTACCCTTGATCGCCCTTCGGCCTTGGCATGATACAGAATATCGTCAGTGCGCTCCAGCCACTGCCCCAGGGACTCTTCCTGTTTGAGTTGGGTAAGGCCAATAGATACGCCCAGCTTGGTTGTCTCGTTTGCCCAGATGTTTAGCTTATCAACGGCAACACATAATCTTTCTGCCAAGATCCTGCCATTTTTCAGATTGGTGTTGTCAAGTATCAGCAAAAACTCGTCGCCACCCATGCGGACCAGCAGATCAGTCGACCGAACGGCTCCCTTCAGCACATCAGCAACCACTTTCAATACCTCATCTCCAGCCTGATGACCGAGATTATCATTAATTTCTTTGAATTTATCCAGATCCATAGAAATCATGGACAGAGCGTGATGATGTCGTTTGGCACTATCTATCATGCCATAAATACGATCTTCGAATACCCGTCTATTGGAGAGACCAGTGAGTTGATCATTGCTTGCCCGCTCGAACAGATCTTCATACTCCAACCCGCGCCGCAGACATTCAGCTAATATTTCAAGAGAATGATTGATCAGATCGATTTCCTTTAACGACAGCTGATAACCTTTCTTGAGAATCAGCAGGATTCCGGCGTCATCAGTCGTTTCAAAGACCCATTTATAAGCATACCTGCCATTTTTTTGGGCGAAAGCTCCATTGAACGGTTTATTATCGTCGATAAGCTGTTCAGCAAAGGTAATGGCTTTCCGTCTATTCGGTCCATGTCCAGAGCAAAAGAAATGTCGTTTTTTTCGACTGCTGTTATTGTAACCGAGTAGTTCATGTTCAACCAATGGCATCAGCCAGACCGAATAGGCTTCTACCATTCCAGTCAAACTGAGTACTCCAGCCATTCTTGCATGCAGCTTATTGATGAGTTCGAGTCGTTCAGACTGCTTTTTTACATAGTCAAGCTCAACCATTACCTTTTCCAACTCTACATGCTGCAGGTTCGGACTGGAAAATTGAACTTCTTCGGTGAGATAAGTCATGATCGATGTTCCTCAATATTATACGTTATCAAAAGATTTTTTTTTTGGTCAGTATTGTTATCGGCTTAACCAGCAAAAATCTTTACTTCTCTTTCTCTTTTTTTCTTAAGCATGAAACATGCCAGGATCAAAAAACCTATCACCACGCAGACACATAAAGAACATAACATCCTTATTTTACTTGTATATCCACAACCAAATATTAGCGTTTATTTTTAGTTTCACGCACTCCTTATTTATTTTCAGCGCTTATGAGCTTTTCTGTCATAATATTGACACGAGATGTCCTGGAAAAATTCTTTGACAATTTCAGCCACTAAAAGTAATGCTCAAAAGATGAAAGTTCTGATCCATCGGAGCAAACACCAACACCGGGAACAATATGTCAAACTTCTCTCTGGAACAGAAAATCAGTCAACTTTTTATCTTGGGTTTTACCGGTGACAAGCTCACTTCCGACCATCCGATTGTCCAGGATATAGAGCAAAGAAATCTTGGAGGAGTGATCCTTTTTGATCGTTTCCTGGCCGCCGTTCAAGACACCAATAATATTATCGATGCCAACCAACTCCGCAAGCTCACCACATTCCTGCAAAAACTGGCGTCCGATACCCTACTTATTGCAGTGGACCAGGAAGGCGGCCAGGTCAATCGCTTCAAAAAAGAGCGAGGCTTCCCGATCACTCCGTCGGCAATGGAGCTTGGCCGCTGCTCTGATCTGCAGTCTACCGTTGCAAGCGCCCGGCAAACCGCACGGATGCTGGCTGGGGTTGGCGTTAATTTGAATCTCGCCCCGGTTGTCGATCTCAATATCTACCGGGAAAATCCAATAATCGGCAGATATGGTCGCAGTTTTTCCATCGACCCCGCCACTGTCACCGCCCACGCCGGAGCCTGGATCAAAGAACACAGGCAGCAGGGAATCCTCTCCTGCTTGAAACACTTCCCCGGTCACGGCAGTTCCCGCACCGACTCCCATCTCGGCTTTGCCGATGTCACCGAGACATGGCAGGAGGTTGAATTGCTGCCATATCAGCAGCTGATACAAGCTGGTCAGGCCGACGCGATCATGCTCGGCCATCTCTTTAATAAAAAATTCGATGCGCAGTTTCCCGCCAGCCTCTCCCACGCCACCATTCAGTCACTCGTCCGGCAGAAACTGCGTTTTACAGGTGTTATTGTCTCCGATGATATGCAGATGAAAGCTATCACGGCACACTACGGAATTGAAGACGCGTGTTGCAAGGCACTGGCGGCAGGTGTCGATCTTATAATCATTGGCAACAATCTTGTTCATGACCCACTGATCCTGCGAAAAGTGAGGGATAAAATCTTGCGGGAGCTGGACAAAGGGACACTAACGGAGAAGGGAGTGGATGAGGCCTGGAACCGAATTCAGAAATACAAACAATCAATAAAAAGACCCCATGAAAAAAAATAATACAACACATTCTCTTTTGGGCGGCTATCTGCTCTGGATTTTTGGATTTCTCGGAGCGCACCGTTTCTACTATGGAAAACAGATCAGTGGTACAATCTACTTTTTTACCCTGGGACTATTTTTTATTGGCTGGATCGTCGACCTTTTTCTCATTCCGGGGATGAATAGAGATGCCGACATTCGCTATCATCAGGGGCAAATAGATTATAATCTCACCTGGCTGTTGCTTGTTTTTCTCGGGCTGTTCGGTATCCACAGAATGTATATGGGAAAATGGCTGACCGGCCTCATTTATCTCTGCACCGGCGGGCTCTTTATCTTTGGCTATCTTTATGATCTCTGGACACTCAACGATCAGATCAGTCTGCAGAACGGCGCTGACAACCAAAGCTGATTAAAAGAGCTGCTCATCAAGTTGGCTCGGACGCTTGGTTGTCTAAAGGATTTCCAAGAAATCGTCCAACCACATGCGCCAATTTGCGCATCGAGATCGGTTTCATACAGTACTCTTTGATTCCTGCCTTCAGGGCGGCATCCTTAGAAACCTGATCCGAATAGCCGGTAAAGAGGATAACCGGAATATCCGGCCGTAGTCGTTTGACCCTTTCACTCAGCTCCAGACCGGTCAGCCCGGGCATGGTCAAATCGGTAATAATCATATCAAAGTCATTTGGCGAACTGGAAAACAGCTGCAACGCTTCCAGTGGTGAGCTCTTGCCAACGATCTCATACCCAAGACTCTGCAAAATCTCTCCGGTAACCTGGACCACCTGTTCCTCATCGTCTACCAGCAGAATTCTTCCGGAACCGCCCTGCAGCTCACCCAGGGCAACAACCTGATCAAGGCCTGATTCTACCTGAGCAATGGGCAAACGAACCCTGAATATAGTCCCCTTGCCAAGCTTACTTTCAACCGCAATATGTCCACCCTGACGGCTGACAATGCCATGGACCATGGCCAGTCCCATTCCGGTTCCGCTGGTCTTTTCTTTAGTGGAGAAATAAGGTTCAAAAATTCTATCGACTAACTCCTCTTCAATGCCCTCACCAGTATCCTCAACACTTAACTCCAGCCAATCTTTATTACCTACTTTTGGGGTTACTTTGTCGAGTCTAACGGTGAGCTCGCCATGCCTACCCTCCATGGCATGGGCAGCGTTTGTACACAAGTTGATAAGGACCTGATGAATCTGGACCGGATCGACCAATACCCGGCCGCACCGCTCGTTTACTTCTTCGGTAATGACGATGGTACTGGGCAGGGTGACCCGCATAAGCTTCATCACCTCTTTAATAATAGGGTGCATGTATTGCAGCGTCGCTTTCTTTTCGGTGCTTCGCGAAAAAGTCAGTACCTGCTCAACAAGAGACTTTGCTCTTTTTGATGCTTTAAAGATTTGGTCTAGATATTCATATATGGCCATATCGGTAAAACCGTCCTGCTGCAGTTTCATGCGAATTATTTCCGTATACCCCATAATCGGTGTAAGCACATTATTGAAATCATGGGCTACTCCACCGGCCAGAGTACCGATAGCTTCCATTTTCTGGGTATGTCGCAGCTGTTTTTCCAGTCGATATTGTTCCGTCACATTTTCGGCAATGACAATGACACCCGAAACATTGCCATTTCTCACTTTTACCGGGGAAGCAGTGATATTAAAGACGATCTCATCGTCATCTCTGCCAAAAATTCCCATACGCTGGATACTTGATTCTATTTTGCCGCTCTGCATGCTCTTAGAGAAGGCACATGTAGCACATTTTTCCGTCTGGACACAAAAAATTTCATGGCAGGGTTTGCCGACAGCGTCAGGATATTTTTCATGCATCGCCCTGTTGATCCATTGAGCCTTCATATTGTGGTCGAAAAGAATAAGAATTCCACTGAATCCTTCAAAAATGGCTTTTTTCTGTGCTTCACTCTCAAAGAGTGCGCCTTCAAGTGCTTGTCTTTCCATTGAATCCACGAGATATCCTTTAATTTTCACAGTTTTTTTCGATGTGACCGCTGGCATCGCAACGCATTATATACACTGTGTTTAATTGTAGCACTAGAGGCTGATTTATCCAAAAGAGTATTTTATGCCAGTTCTCTTAACTCTTATCCAAACTGTCTTTTCCTTGACACACACCGGCCCATTCATTATTACTTTTCGGCGGAACAAGCTATTATAGTGGCTACTATTCATACAACATCGAAGAGAAAAATCATGGCTCTGAATAACAACCTGCTTTCAGGATCCTCCAAACAACCTGAAATAGAATACCCCTGCATCTGGACATATACGGTCATAGGAGAGGATTGCAGCCTGCTCAAAGAGACAATTGTTTCAGCCTGTGCACCTCTTACAGTCAAAATTAGTCATTCACACTCAAGTTCAAAGGGTAAATATCACAGTCTCCATGCAGAACTTGAAGTGCCAAACGAAGAAGTACGACTACGAATATTCGAAACGTTGAAGGGAAGCCTTTCAGTAAAAATTATTCTCTAATTGACAACAGGCCAATGAAAGCGAACACAACCGTAAAAAAATCACAACTTCTCGATTCGTTGCGGGAAGGAGTCGGCATCATTCAGATGGTGCTCTATAAAGAAATACGAACCATGCTGATGCAAAGGAGGCCGAATCTGGACAAAGAGCACCTCGTCATGCTGACCGGCTCGATCGTCAATGAAGTTTTTGGTACCCAGAACCCGGCTGAAAAATTTACCCGGTTCTGTCAGGAGAACCGGGGTGATATCGAGCAGGAGCTTCTCAACATTAAAGAAGAGTTGGCCCCCCTCTGCCCTTTTCTCACCGATGCCCTGCGCATTCAAACTCTGTGCGATCACCAGGAAGGCAGCGACAGCTCAGTCACTCTTGTTCGTGCGAAACAGCTGGATGTCTTGGCAGAAGAGCGGGATATTCCGCTCCCTTCATCATTTATGACGGCAGTAAGAGAGTTGGGAAAAACACATAATCTGCTCGTCCCACCAATACAAATTACTCCCGAGGAGGACGACTCCTTAGTACACTGACATTACTGCAGTTTTGTCCTCATCTGCACCCGCACCAGGCCTCGAATCGAATTACAGACAAAGAGGGCTGCGGCTGCGTGTAGCTCTTGTCTGGTCAGTACTTTTTCGACGACAGGGACACCGCCATTTATCAACAAATGTTCACGCATAACCCCCGGCAGTAGACCGCTTGCAACCGGAGGTGTGAAATATTTACCATCCCGATAAACAATTATATTGGTTATACACCCCTCAGTCACCTCCCCGGCACTATTACAAAACAGAAAGTCTAACAAACCATTTTCTTGTGCCCGTTTATATTCTGTATCATACCAGGCACGCATTGTCGTTTTGTGGAAAAGCCAGGGACCTTCGACATCCATCCTGCGTGAGGAAAAAGCAACCAACGGTTGGTCGTCAGACATCTGTTCCCGCTGTGGATTGGAAGGCAGCTCAGTCAGTGCAGGTGCCGTACATGGCACAGCCGTGACCGACATTCGGCCATCCTTGGCCAGAACAAGGCGCACACGATAACAGCCGTGGCTGAAAAGGAGCTCTTCCTTACCAAGTCGAGCACGTACTTCCTGCAAGTCACAGGAAAACTTGAAAAAATGTGCGGCACCGGCCAGTCGCTGCAAGTGTTCTTCAAGCAGCCAGTAACCTGAGCCGGGCTGCCAGAGGATTGTTTCCAACAATTGAAAATCAGGTTGGCGGTGACTTAAAAACCGGCCTTTCAATAACGATTCGTCCCATTCTTCTTCAGCTATGGAATCGTGGGTAATACCGGCGCCGATGCCCATTTCGCCAGAACTTCCCTTGAGCCGAATCGTCCGGATGGGCACATTGAAGACTGCCGAACCATCCGGGCCAAAGTAGCCAATGGCTCCGGTATAGACTCCCCGCCGTTCTTTTTCCAATTCATCGATTATCTGCATGGTCCTAATTTTCGGTGCACCGGTTATCGACCCACAAGGAAACAGAGCCCGAAACAGTTCAGTGAGCTGTATCTTTGACATCGCTGACGACGCACTTCTGACTTTCACCGTTGAGGTCATCTGGAGCAGACTCTCATAGGATTCGACATCAAACAGCGATTCGACAAAGACCTGACTCTCTCCATGTCCATGCATCAACCGGGCGAGATCATTGCGCAGCAGATCAACAATCATAACATTTTCACTTCTATTTTTTCCGTCCCGGTGGAGCTTGCTGCTGTTGTACTGCTCTTCCGTACTGGTTTTTCCCTTTACCGCAGTGCCCTTCATAGGACGTACAGTAATCTCGTTACCTTTTTTCCTGAAAAACAGCTCCGGAGAAAACGACAATATCCGTTCCTCACCATTTCGAATATATGCGCTATAGGCCACAGACTGATTTTTCCGCAACACGGAGTACAGCTTTTCAGCGGAACCGGCAAAATCAAAGAGCAGCTTCATAGTAAAATTTACCTGGTAGGTATCACCGGCAATAATATACTGCCGTACCTGATCAAGAACCTTTATGAATTCCTCTTTGACCATGTTCGGTCGAAGATTTTTTATGACATAAGATAAGGCGGCCTCTTCGCCCACATCGCCATCAGGTGCTAAGGGGAAATTATGTTCGGCTGTATGATGGTCAAATCTGCATGGTTTTACAAACACCCCCAAATCAGCTAACACCAGTATTCCATCAGGAAAAAAATCTTTTGCCATCGGGATTTTTCCTTCGAGCATTGCACCAAATTCATAGCCCACCCAGCCGGCCAAATAAAATCCGTGCTCTAATCGCTCCTGAAGAGCAGCCAGATACGAATCAAGATTATCGCCAGTCCTGCATATCAATCGATCCGTCGGATTCAGAAACAGCAGTGATTCAATATTTTCACAATCCGGTCGCGAAGTATCAAGAAAGACAAATTCCTCTTGCCGGCCAAGAAATTGGAGGAGTTTTCGTAGTTCCGGATCTTGAATCTTTCTCATATATGTACCTTTCCAATACGTAATTTTTCAATGATCCATTGTAGTATAATGGAAGGCGTGCTACAGTTACCGCCACAGTTCGCCTGACAATCAATATACCCTGAGTTATTTGTTTTACTTATGGGACAGATCAACGATTTTAATTCATAGCATCAACCTTGCAAGGAGCAGAACGTGGACGATTAAATTTATCTCTGAATTAGTTGTAATTCAGCCAGCCATATACTATTATCACCAGGTATTTTGGGCACAACCACTCTACCCATCAGGACGTTTATACTATTTAGGCAGTTTTCGCCACGTAACGGATCAACAAATAGGAATAACAAAGGAGAACAAATCATGTCGCGAAAGATGGTAACGATTGACGGCAATCAGGCGTGCACCCATGTCGCCTATGCCACTAGTGAAGTCATCACACTCTACCCTATTACCCCATCCACCCCACTGGCCGCAGAAGCTGACTCCAAGTCTGCCACCCTGCAGAAAAATATCTGGGGAACAGTCCCCGTAGTCAACCAGATGCAATCCGAAGCTGGGGTTGCCGGATCTATTCATGGATCACTCACCACTGGAGCCCTTTGTACTACCTTCACCGCCTCGCAGGGCCTGCTGTTAATGATTCCCAACATGTACAAAATTGCCGGCGAATTGACGCCGACTGTTTTCCATGTAACTGCCAGAGCCATAGCCTGCCAGGGGTTGTCAATTTTCGGTGACCACAGTGATATCTACGCCACACGCCAGACCGGCTGGGGTATGCTCTGCGCAGAGAACGTTCAACAGGCCATGGATATGGCACTGATCGCCACCCAGGCGACCCTTGCGTCCCGGATCCCCTTCATCCATTTCTTTGATGGTTTCCGAACCTCACATGAAATCCAGAAGATTGAAGAAATCAGCTACGATCAGATGGCCGAAATGATCGATGAAGACTTGATTTTTGAACATCGGAAACGCGCCCTCTCGCCCGACCATCCAACCATTCGCGGCACCGCGCAAAATCCGGATGTCTTCTTTACCGGTAGAGAGACGGTCAATAAATACATCAACGCGGTCCCTTCCATTATGCAGGAGACCATGAACAAATTTGCCGATATTACCGGTCGGCAATACCATCTTTTTGATTACCACGGTGCACCCGATGCCGAAAATATCATCGTGATGATGGGTTCAGGTTGTGAAACCGTCGCTTCCACTATCGACTACCTCATCTCTCAGGGGGAAAAAGTCGGTTTGGTTATGGTTCGCCTCTATCGTCCATTTGACTGCAAGGCCATGGTCAACTCGTTGCCTGCCTCTGTGGAAAGAATCACCGTGCTCGATCGCACCAAAGAACCGGGTGGCCCCGGTGAACCCCTCTATCTCGATGTTCGGGCAGCAATTGGTGAAGCCGCTGAATCGAACAGCTCCATTTATCCGCCGGTCATTCTTTCCGGCCGGTATGGTCTCGGCTCCGCAGAATTTACCCCGGCAATGGTGAAGGCAGTCTTTGACAACATGGACTCAATGTCTCCAAAGAACAAATTCTGTGTTGGTCCCAACGACGATGTAACCTTTTCGAGTCTCAGCTACGACAACGCATTTAACATCGAAGGCCAAGATGTTTACCGAGCCATGTTTTACGGTCTCGGATCCGATGGTACCGTAGGAGCCAACAAAAATACCATCAAGATCATCGGTACCGAAACAGAGAACTCGGCGCAGGGATACTTTGTCTATGACTCTAAAAAATCAGGGTCTATCACGACCAGCCATCTGCGCTTTGGTAAAAATACCGTTGTTGCTCCGTACCTGATCAATAAAGCCAATTTCATCGCCTGCCATAACTTCGCTTTTCTGAAGCAGGTCGATATGCTGACCAATCTGGACGAGGGAGGCACCTTTCTTTTAACTACCAGCTATAACAAGGACAACGTCTGGAACGAGCTACCTGGGAAAGTCCAGCGAGACATGATCAACAAGAAGGCCAAATTCTACATCATCGATGCTGTCTCGCTAGGACTCGCTCTTGGACTGGGCGCGCGCATCAACATGATTATGCAGACCGCCTTCTTCCTTATTTCTGGGATTCTCACTGAAGATGAAGCCATTGCCGCCATCAAGAAAGCAATCAAAAAGACCTACGGCAAGAAAGGCGATAAAGTTGTTGAGATGAACTACAGCGCAGTTGATGGCGCAATAAAGAATATTGTTCAAGTTACTCTGGGTTCTAGTGTCGATGGTAAACCTATGCCTCCGACCGTACCGGATCATGCACCCAAGTTTGTCAAAGAAGTTACCGCCAAAATCATGGAAGGCAACGGCGCCAAACTGAAAGTGTCGCAGATGCCAGCCGATGGTACCTGGCCGACCGGCACTACCCAGTATGAAAAACGAAACATCGCAGGTGCCGTTCCTCGCTGGATACCCGAAAACTGTATCCAATGCGGCCAGTGCTCGCTTGTTTGCCCACACGCAGCAAACCGGATTAAAGTCTATCCAGAGGTAAAAAATGCCCCTGAAGCGTTTCAGTCTATTGATGCTGTTGGAAAGGCATTTAAAGGCCAACACTTTACCGTGCAGATCTTCACTCAAGATTGCTGCGGCTGCACCCTCTGTGTCAGTGTCTGCCCGGCGAAGACAAAAGCTTTGGAGATGGTTCCAAACAGCGATGAAATTAAAGATGTTCAATCGAAAAATGTTAATTACTTTCTTGAGCTACCGGAAATTAATCCCGCTGATATCAATATGGCAACAGTCAAAGGCAGCCAGTTAAAACAACCGCTGTTCGAGTTCTCCGGTGCTTGTGCCGGTTGCGGTGAAACTCCATATATCAAACTGGTTACCCAGCTCTTCGGCGACAGAATGTACATCGGTAACGCAACCGGTTGTACCTCTATTTACGGCGGCAATCTGCCGACTACACCATACAGCAAGCGTAAAGATGGCCGAGGCCCCACCTGGGCGAACTCACTTTTCGAGGACAACGCCGAGTTCAGTGCCGGGATGCGTACTACCATAAACAAGATGGGTCGGCAGGCAGCAGAACTGTTAGTCAGTGCCACCGAAGAGGGCATAATAGGTAAAGATCTATCAACATCTATCATGGAAGCAGTACAAGTTACCCAGATGGATATCGAAGCACAGCGCACAAGAATCGATCAACTCAATGCAGCGCTGAAAACCAGCACGAGCCAAATTGCCCGTCGACTCCTACATGTCAGTGATTTTCTGTCTAAAAAATCCGTCTGGGCCTTTGGCGGGGACGGCTGGGCCTATGATATCGGCTACGGTGGGGTAGATCATGTCCTTGCTTCCGGCGAGAATGTTAACATTCTCGTGGTCGACACGGAGGTATATTCCAATACCGGCGGCCAGATGTCTAAATCTACACCTCGTGGCGCCACTGCCCAGTTTGCCTCAAGCGGCAAGAAACAGCCCAAAAAGAACATGGGTATGATCTTCGCCACCTACGGCAATGTCTATGTGGCCCAGATCAGCATTGGCGCCAACCCGGCACAGGCAATTAAAGCAATTGCTGAAGCAGAGGCATACGATGGACCATCTCTGATCATTGCTTATGCCCATTGCATAAACCATGGTATCAACATGGCTCTTGGCCTTGAGCAGCAGAAGAAAGCAGTTGCCTGCGGACATTGGCCATTGTACCGGTTCAATCCTGATTTGGAAGCTCAAGGAAAAAATCCCTTGATCATCGACTCAAAAGAGCCGACCATCAACTTTGAGGAATATGCGCTTGGCGAGAACCGCTACCGCTCCTTAAAGCGGGTCAATCCGGATCATGCTTCTGAACTTTTAGCGGCATCCCAGAACGACTTACTGAAAAGCTGGAAATTCCTCAAGAGCCTTGCAGGTGCCCTTGAGCCTGAGGCTAAAGTAGAAGAATAATTTATCTCAGTTCGATTCCATTCCGGAAATTTCCGGGATGGAATCAGTTTTCACACCAAACTAAAAAAGCCCAGTGGTTTATAACCACTGGGCTTTTTTAGTACCGTACAAATTGTTTTGTTGTTTTTTTTTGCAAGTAAACAATTTGTCCCCAAGCTACTTACACCCCTCAAGGGGGTACTGAACTGAGTCCCGGCTTATTTTACATTTTCCGGAGTCGCTTGGTATTTATTTTATTCGAAATTACTTCTTTCCAATCCCTGTGTCGGCCTTTTGCTTGGCTGTTTCGGCTTTCAGATCCTCATAGTCTTTTACTGATTGCTGAACCGCTTCATCCTGACGTTCCTTTATCTGAGCCACTTTAGCTTTAATTTTATCTTCCTTAATCTTCAACGCCTCGGCGCCAAAAAGCGTCGCCGCCAGATATTTAAAAGAAAAGAGCATCAGCTCAACATCGTCTTCCCTGATTTTGTCAATGGTTTCCTGATCCAACTCATAGGTATCCAGAAAGGAGCTCTCGAAAATGAATTTGCGAAAAGTGGCAAGATCAGTAGATGCCATAAAAAACATCCGTTTCGCAGGTTCCGAAAGAGTTGCCTGAAGACCGTATGACTTACGCCGCATGACCAAACGCAACCACTCTTTGTTCATTTCATCCCGGACATCTACCCCCTGGTCCGCCCGCCACTCACGGATAGTCCATTCTTTATCTTCTTCAAAACCTTTACAATGCTCTTCTCGGACGGTGAAGAAAAACTTATCTTCCGCCGATTCGACTTCTTTGCCTTCAGAGTCTCTTGAACCACCCTCATGAAAATCAGCCATACCAACTGGATAATACCGGCAGGCAGTGGGGCGATCAGTATATACCGTGCAACCTTCAGGAGTCACAAACGGACATTTATTATCATCTTCCCGTAATTTGATCATGACGCCGGGCATATCGGTTTTTTCCAGATAGGTAGGCTGAGTATAGGTATGGAGAAATTCATGTGCCGGCAATTCCAGTCTTTTAGTCAGTCGTAGAATATCATATGGTGTCAGAACAATTTTAATACCACCACAACATGCGGTGAAACATCGCACTCCCGGATGACAACGAAATTTCAATGGACTATCCAGAGTCAATTTTTTAGGTTCAATCGACGATGGATTTTTTTCTTTACCAAATATTGTTTTTGCCTTGAAATCTTTCTCTGCATTACTCATTACATCACCTAAAAATAAATTTATATTCGTGCCTTGCGGGTACTCTACTGAGTACCCGCAAGGGGCATTGAAAAGAATCCCGAATTATTTCTCGTTTACCGGGGTTAGACCAATTTCTACAGGATTAAGTTTCTCACAGACAACCTTATACCATAAACTTCTCCATCTGTTGTGTAAACCAATTTCATATTTTCTGCCTCTTCTTAATTGTGCGTTATAGAGAAATTTACTGGCTAAACTGGCAGCAGTTCCAGGAATCAACTCTTTTTTGCTTGTTATCCCTTGCAGTTTTCCTGAATAGATCGTATATGTCTTTTTGCTTACAAACTTTATTTATTTTTTAGCATGCCGGGAGACCGGCAGCACAAGGTTTTTTACAACAATGAAAATATTTAGTCGTCCCATTGATTTAACCGGCGTCAGTACTGTTGTTTATCATTTACCTGATGGTCCGGCCCTCTCCCTGAAGATTGAAGGTATCGAAGAATATCTCGATCTTGAACTTGAACTCGGTCATGTCTGTGACACATCCGACATCGATGGGGTTCTGCACTTTTTCCCTAAGGGTAATGCCTGAATCTGCGCACTTTCTTACCTGGACACCCCACACGATATGGCCAAAAATTGTCCCGCTTTTTTTGCCGATCCTCTGGTAGACTCACATATTCATACTCGTCTCTGTGGCCATGCAGTCGGAGAGATGGAAGAGTATGTGCAGGTTGCTATCCGTAAAAATCTAAAAAAAATCATCTTCCTGGAACATATGGAGGAAGGAATTTGTTGTCTTCAGGGAAGGACTTGGCTTACAGAAGAAGATTTCGATACCTATTTTTCTGAGGGTGAGCGACTGCGATCTGCGTACGCAGGAGCCATTGAGATTGGCCTTGGAGTAGAGTGTGGTTACAACGCTGATTGCAGCTCTTTACTCAAAGCAAGGCTGAGTAGAAGATCTTGGGATCAAGTAGGCATCTCTTGTCACTTTCTCAAGATTGAAGGAATGGCACATCACCTGAACATGTTCAGCCGCAAAGAAGAAAATATCCTGTTAGCCCGAAAAAACGCCCCCGATAAAGTCCTCAATCGCTATTTCTCCTCCCTTACCGAGGCAGTGTGTTGTTTGCCCGGCACCATGCTCTGCCATCTGGATGGAGCACTGCGATTCTTACCGGAAATCAGCCTGACCAAAACGCACTATGGACTCATTGACACTTTGCTGCAGGCCGTTAAAGGCAATAATATGGCTATCGAGATAAACACATCAGGTGTTGATATTCGACGGGAGCAGTTTCCCAATCGACGCATTCTGACCATGGCTTTTAATTACAATATCCCCTTTATCTTCGGCTCAGATGCTCATAAGCCCGAAGAAGTGGGCAGGCACTTTACCTCCACCAAGAAGACACTTTTTCCAGAATACTGTTCATAGCGATGTTATTAAACGGTTTTGTCAAGTTCCGGCCTGCTGCAGCAAACTGCTGTAATTGTCGCGGATTCAGTTCAACCATAATGCTTCGGTGCGCCCCTGTTTTTTCGAAAAAGAACAGGGGGGCAATCAGACCCCTGTTCTTAGCTTACCGGCAGCCATTCGGCGCCCATCCGCTTGATAATATTAAAGCCACCGGGAACAACACGACAATCCTTAAACCCAACCGAAGAAAGAAATGATTGAATTTCAAACGACCTGGAACCGGCGTTGCAAAAGACCAAAAACTTTTTATCCGTCGGCAATTCCTGATAACGATCGCGCACCTGATCATACGTGAAAGAACGCCACAGTTCGGTGCCAAATCGTTCAATGAATGGCAGAGCCTCTTTTTCATAGCGGACATCGAGCACCTGCCAGTCTGGCTGACTGGATGGATCGGCCATCCACTGATAAAAATCTACCAACGAAATTTGCTGCATTCGTTTGTCACAGAGATTATCAGCGATATAGGCTGCGGCATTGATTGGATCGATGGCTGGAGAAAAAGGCGGAGAATAGGCCATTTCAATATTGGCGAAATCATCGATTGTGGCACCGGCACAAAGTGCCACCGCTGCCGCATCAATACGGGCCGAGAGGGCATCGTTGACTGCCCCTGTACCCTGCAGACCAAGTACCTTTCTGGTGCGTTTGTCGAATACCAGCTCCAGGCACATAATACTCTGTCCTGGGAAAAAATGAGCCCGGTCCGCTGGTGAGGAAAGTGAACATTCAGCATCGAAACCTTCGGCCCTGGCCCTGTCGAGACTCATCCCAACTGCACCAAGAGAGATTTCGAATGCTTTGACGATAAAGCTACCGACACCACCTTTAAATACAGAAGGTATCCCGGCGATATTATCGGCAGCAACCCGGCCTTCCCTATTCGCCATGCTGCCAAAAGGCGCGACAAAACGTTTGCCTGATACCAGATTAATAATGTCGACACAGTCACCTGCTGCATAAATATCGGGATCCGATGTCTGCATCCGCTCATTGACAACGATTCCACCGGAGACCGCCACCAGAAGCCCAGCGTCTTTGGCCAATTGGGTGTTTGGTCGTACCCCGACTGCCATGAGAACCATATCAGCATCGAGTGTCCGTTTTGCCGTTCTAACAGCAGCAACTTTTCCATCCTTGACCACAATTTCTTCTGCGCCTTCCTGCAGATAGACTGCAACATTATTATCACGCAGATGTTTAGTCAAAATCGCGGCCATTGGCCAGTCGATGATTCTTGGCAACAGCTGGTCCATATATTCGACAATTGCCGTTTCAACGCCCCACAGATCGGTGAGCGCCTCCGCCATCTCAACACCGATGGCGCCGCCGCCAATTACTACCGCCTTGCTCACTTTTCCCTTGGCGATCATATCTTTTATGGCTATCGCTTTATGCAGATCGGTAACAGTAAAAACACCTTCAGCGTCGTTGCCGGGGATCGGCAGCATTACCGGCTTACTCCCTGTGGCGAGCATTAAAGTGTCGTAGGCAATGTCCGATCTTTTGCCGGTTCGCAGATCTTCGAGCTGCACTGTCTTCTTCAGTCGATCTATCGCCAGAGCACGGGTAGATGTCAGGGTTTTAACGCCTTTCGCCTTCTCGAAAAAGCGCTCATCCCGCAACATATGAAAACTTGTCGAACGCAACTCCTTCTCGTCAGAGACATCACCTGAGACGTAATAAGGTATGCCGCAGCCACCGTAAGAAATGAGATTATCCTGGTCGATGACGGTTACTTCGGCATCTGGCATGAGTCGTTTTAGTCTGCACGCCGCTTTCGGGCCTGCGGCAACACCTCCAATAATTACAATTTTTTTTCCCATCTTGTACTCCATTTTTAAAACTTCGAATAATTAGTACTTTACAGATTGTTTTCTTGTTTTTTGCAAGAAAACAATCTGTAAAGTACTTACTTCCCTCGAGAAGGGACTATAAAGAATCCCGGCGTTGTTTCTGTATGTCGGGCTTGGCGACATGTAAGTTTTCGATCTATCCACCCTGTTTTCCTCAAACACGTCGAGGTTATAAACATATGAACATTAATTTGCCCAAAATTTCAAGAGTGAATCGCTCATGTTACCGAAGGAAGGACAATTGTGAAACTTGATCCTTTCCCTTCCTCACTCTGCACAAAAATCTCACCATCGTGGCTATCTATAATGGACTTGGTGATAGCCAATCCTAAACCGGTTCCTCTATTTTTATCGGTGAAAAAAGGAGTAAATATCTGGTCCATCTTTTCCGCAGACATACCGAGTCCAGTGTCCCGGATAGTCACTTGGGTGTCTCCCGATGCTATTTGGCCGGTGCTAACCTGAAGCTGCCCTTTTTCCGGCATTGCCTGTAAGCTGTTCATCAATATATTCAACAGGGCGCGATAAAAAAGATCCGGGTCGATATTGTTTTCTGGTATTTCAGGCGCGAGATCGGCGATCAAGTCGATCTGCTGACGTTTGAGCTCGTGCGACAGGAAATCAAGCACTTTTCTGAGCACTTCATTTACACTGATCAGTTGGAAATGTACCTTCTGCGGTCGGGCAAAATCGAGGAATTCCAAGACTATATTGTTAAGACGCATCGTCTCATCAACGATGATTTTGGCCAGTTGTTCATTACCCGGGGCAACTTTTTTAATTCTTTTTTCAAGGATTTCTGCAGTGCTGCGCACGATACCTAGCGGGCTTTTTATTTCATGGCTTACTGTCGCAACCATCTTGCCAAGATGAGCCAGGCGTTCAGCCTGGTTGAGTTTTTCTTCTAGTCGCAAACGCTCGACAGCCCTTTTTTCGATTATTTGCCCGGCCCGCGACACGATAGAACGCAACACCAGAAACAGTATGGTCATGACCACACAGGAAACCACAATAATCCACCCTTGAAAGCCAAGGATATTAGTATAATTGCGCGACAGATCCTTTTCGATCTCAATGACCCCCATGATGAGATCACCTTCCTCTCCGTCACGACGTACCTGCCGAAAAGGAATAAAAGTCTTCAAAACGCACTCAACTTCTGTAGTAATATGCATCAGACTCAGAACTGACCCGCTATAGGTGAGTCGAGAATTGGGTATCCCTATCAGGGCTTTCGAATATTCTCCCTTACCCATATCTTTTTTACCGATGAGCTCCGGGTTGGTCGAGTAGGAGATAATATTAATACTTGAATCGTAAATGGTAACCGAATCGATCTTCAACCCCTGCGTGACCCCTTTAATAATACTGTCAAGCAATTCAAACTGTTCGGGTTTACGAAGAGCGATTCCGCCATATCGAATAACTGCGGGGAGAACAAAACGCCTGAAAACCTGCTGATTTATATTTTCAGCCAGCAAAAGAGAGTACTCTTCGTTTTGCTCCAGCATTATTTTTCGGGCGTTGATGGAAATAATCCAGGAAAGCAGGAGGGTGAACACCAGGATGACCGCAAGACTGGAAAAGGAAAAATATTTGACCAGTTTGAATGACTCAAGCCCGGCTTCAATTTTTTCTTTTCTTATCGAAACAAGGACCGGATCTGTCTCCTCTTCCCCATTAATCATCTTGGTATTCTCCTGGGGAGATAATGATTCGGTTCACTTGGCAAGACACCTTTGCCGATCATCCTGATTGCACTGCGGTACCCCTCAGAAGGGCTCTTTTCAATTAGCTTTTTTCCGCAGATACGTAGGAGTTTCGAGATAATCGTCATTCCAGTTAAGAGCTTTTGCGGTTTTTCCCTCCGGGACCTTTGACGACCCCAAATTGTCCAGTGCATCAAAGTTCGAACCCGGTAATCTCGTCACTCTTGGCTGCCTGTTTGGTGATGCTGGAGCACCTTTGGTTGGTTTCTCCGGCTCTTTCATCGTAGCTGGACGCCGCATGTGATCTTCAACCGGATTAATGGTCTCCTTCTTGTCGATCATCCCGCCAACGCCGGTGGCAATGACCGTTACATGCAGTTCATCGCCCAGAGCATCGTCATACAACGCGCCAATGACGACCTTTGCGTCATCATCGACTTTCTCCTGGATCAATGCAGAAGCTTCCATGAACTCGGCCATAGTGAAAGTCTCTTCTGATGCCGAGATATTAATAAGCAGACCGCGTGCACCATCAATACCGAAATCTTCCAGCAACTGGTTGTCAATAGCCTTCCTGGCGGCCTCCGTAGCTCGATTCTCGCCTGTGGCAAAGCCAGAACCCATAACGGCAGGGCCAACTTCTTTCATGACTGTCCTGAGATCAGCAAAATCGGCATTGATCAGTCCTGGAACATTGATAAGATCGGTAATACCCTTTACCGCCTGCAGCAAAACATTATCCGCCATCGACAACATATCGGACAGCTTACTGTTTTTCTGCATAATTGACAGCAGCCTGTCGTTGGGGACGGTGATAATCGTGTCGGCATATTTTTGCAGCTCGAGCCAGCCGGCTTCGGCATTGCGAGCACGATATTTGCCTTCAAAGCTAAACGGTTTAGTCACCACGGCAACCGTCAAGGCACCCAGTTCCTTACTCGCTTTGGCAACTATAGGTGCGGCACCGGTTCCGGTTCCCCCACCAAGCCCGGCAGTAACAAACACCATGTCGCTGCCCCGTAAAACCTCTTTGAGTTCTTCGAGAGATTCCATAGCAGCCATATTGCCGGTTTCCGGATCAGCTCCTGCGCCAAGGCCTTTAGTTATACTCGGGCCTATTTGCAGACAGACATCAGCTTTTGACTGATTTAAGGCCTGTTTGTCGGTATTTGCAACAATAAACTCTACACCCTGAAGTCTATTGGTGACCATTGTGTTGATGGCATTGCCGCCACCTCCACCGACACCAATAACTTTCACGACTGCCACACCCTCTGATTCTGCCATCCTGAAAGGCATATTTCCCCCTTGATCAATAACTTAAAATCTCAACGTAAGCTTAGATAAAGTACGAATATTATTAGTACAATACCATAGCACCCCGGACTTGTCTCTTAAATAAAAAACGTAATAATCACATGATTTTTTTGAGCCACTCTTTCACCCGGCCCACGAGGCTGGTTTCTTGTCTAACCATTTCATTGCGCGAATTCCGACCAAAAAGCACCAGCCCTACCCCTGTCGTACAACGCGGACTATGCAGTTCTTCAACTCTGCCAGTTATGCCGGTCGGATAGCCTATCCGCACCGGTAAATCGAAAATCTGTTCTGCCAGTTCCACAATATTGGGTAGCAGTGCCGTCCCCCCGGTCAAGACCACTCCACCGTTAATTTTAGTTTTTTTACCCGAGGCGATCATTTCGCTGTTCATCATCTCCAAAATCTCATTTATCCGAGCTTCAAGAATGTCCACTAGTACTTTTTGGGTGACTTTCCTTGGCTCCCGATCCCCTACCGTCGGCACGTCTACTACGAGATTAGGTTTAATAAATGAGGCGATCGCACCGCCATAATCCTCCTTTAATCGTTCCGCATCTTGGAGGGGCGTGCGCAGTCCGACGGACAGGTCATTGGTAAGATTATGCCCCCCAAGGCCTATTTCGCAGGTATGACGAATAGTCCCATCGCAAAAAATCGCCAAGTCGGTGGTCCCACCACCAATATCTATTAATGCGACGCCTAATTCCATTTCATCTTTACTTAAAACCGAGTTGGCCGAGGCGATCGATTCGAGCACCAGTTCCGCCACCTGTAATCCGGCTTTATTGCAGCAGGTAACAAGATTATGTACAGCGGCGATGTCAGCGGTGACAATATGCACATTGGTGACCAGACGTACCCCAGTCATGCCGACAGGGTTCTGAATACCGGTATGGTCATCCACCATATACTCCTGCGGCATGACGTGGATAATCCGCTGATTCTCGGAAATTTTGACGGTTTTTGCCGCAGCAACCACCTCATCGATATCCACTTGCTTGATTTCCCGGTTATTCACTGCCACTATGCCTGGACTGTTGAAGCCCTTAATATGGTTTCCGGCAATCCCGACGTAGACATACGTTGAACGTAAGTCACAACCGGCTGATTCTTCGGCGAATTTCACTGCTTGTCGAATGGAGTTCACCGTACTTTCAATATTGACCACGACACCTTTTTTCAGCCCCAGAGAAGGCACGGTCCCAACCCCTATTATTTCAGTTCTGTCCTCAAAGACTTCACCAACGACACAGCATATTTTGGTTGTTCCTATATCGAGACCAACAACCAGTTCGCCTGTTTCCTGATCATCCGCATAGTTCTCTTCAGAACGAACTGACTCTATGTCAATCGCCACCACATTTTTTTCATTTTCATTCATAATATTTTTATAAAGAGTCAGCCCGAAGCTTTCCCTATTACCTGATTAATTAATACCTATTTTTCTAACTTGACTGCGTTTGCGCAACAAGCACTTTGTCTTGTAAATAATCCATCTGGATATATTCAATTTGCGAAATCGATCCTTTATCTTTTTGTTTATACAATGTTTTGAGAACCTGGACCAGACGATAATATTTCTGGCTGATATTACTGTTGCCAAAAAAAATCGGGAAGGGATAATCAACCAGATATACCACAATTTCTCCATCCGGATTCAGATGAATTTCCGATACTGACTGTGCCGGTAGTTGCGGATTATTGCCATTAATCTTCTCCAGAAAGATAAGCGCTTCATGCAAAGCATTTTTTTGAGACTTCGGTTCATGTATCGCATCAAGTCCGGTAATAACCGGAAAATCAATATCCGACCCCGGCCTGACCGTCAAGAACGGACGCCCATTTTTGTCAATGTATTGCAGTTGATTTCCATCCGAGCCACCTCTATTGAGAAGCGCCGCAGGAACGTTTTCATTGATGGAAATTTCCACCGTCGACGGCCAATTTTTCTTCACCTCTGCCCGTGCCACCCACGGCACAGAGGTCAGGCCTGCCACCACCTTTGCACAATCCAAACCGATCAGATTCGTCTGGTGCAAAATGATGCCCGATGCCTCCCGCAATCTTTCATTAGAGATGGTCTCATTGCCGGAATAGGTGATTGCCGAAACCTCAAAAAATGGCAATTTTTCAATACTATCAGGAAGCAAGTGCCTGGTACCAATGACAATACCACCCAGGAGCGCAAGCGTGACAGTAGCCAATCCGGCCACCTTATATATTGTTTTTCGTTTGTTTACCGGCCTGTTATAGTTGTTATAGTTTGCTTTCTTATTGCCTGAGAATAACTGCCGGAGTCGTGCAAGACGATCCTTTTTCCCGGAGTAGTAACCGCTCTGCCCAGGAAGGCTATGGAGCTGCAGTTCACTTTTCAGGTACCCGGACCTGTCTCGTTTCTTTTTTACAAAGAGGGTCTGGATATTTTTTATCATTTTTGCTAGAGACATGGTCATGATCAGATAAAATGGACTTCAGGTTCCAGGTCAACGCCACTGTCGATTTTTACTTTCGCTTGCACCAATTGCATGAGGTTCAGGACATCACCTGCCGACGCCCCACCCTTATTTACTAAAAAATTACCATGGCGTTCAGATATCATCGCCCCGCCGACGGTCGTCCCTTTTAAGCCGCTTGCATCAATCAACCGACCGGCGCTGTCATTTGGCGGATTCTTGAAAAACGATCCGGCATTGGGATATTGACAGAATTGCGTTTTCTTCCGGCGGTTTTGCAATACACGGCAATTCTGCCTGATTGCACCAGCATCTCCTTTACTTAATTCCAAGGCCACCTGGATAATCACTGCGTTTTCCTGATATGCCTCTAAACCAGTACAACAACGATAGGAAAAATCCAGATCCTGGCGGTACAATGTTTTTTCGCCGTCAGCGCTCATCAGCCTGACACTATGAACAATCGATGCCATATCGCTGCCCCATGCCCCGGCATTCATAATAATCGCGCCACCCAGCGTTCCCGGAATGCCGTAGGCGAACTCAAGTCCGGTTAGTGACCATTCCATGCAATCGGCTGCAAGTCTACTGATTGAATAGCCGCCACCTCCTGCAACAAGGACCCTATCGCTCGTTCCTCCTGGTCGTTTTTGCGCTGTTTTAAATTCGGCTCCCAAAAGAATAATGACTCCGGCAAAACCTTCATCTCGCACCAATAAGTTCGTTCCACGACCAATAATCCGCCAGGCTATATTTTCCTCCGCCAGAAAAGCCAACACTGTCTGCAATTCCTGTTGCCTGTCGATCTTGACAAGTGCCTCGGCAGGCCCGCCAATGGCCAGGGACGTGTAGCGATCCAGCCGGCATTGCCAGCCAATGGGCTGTGCAACGAGTTGGGTCAGCTCTTGTTGTTGTGCCTCTTTCATTCGCTCTGTTGATCTTTCAGTTTATTTCTTTGCAACAAATCGAGTAAGTCTTCACCAACCTTGACTATATTTCCCGCACCCAGAGTGAGCACCAGGTCTTCTTTTTGCAGCATCGGCAGAAGTTGCTCCGCCATGGTGTTAATATCGCTTATATAATAGGTGTGTCGTTGACCATGAATTTTTGTCGCCTCAAGCAAACTCTCGCCGGTGACCCCTGAAATTGGCTCTTCACTTGCTGCATAAATATCTGACATTATAAGATAATCCGCTTTATGGAAGCACGTCTGAAACTCTTTAAAGAGCGCTTTTGTCCGCGAATATCGATGCGGTTGAAAAAGAACCACAAGACGTTTTTGCGGCCAGGCCTGGGTAATTGCAGCCAGGGTGGCCCGGATTTCAGTTGGGTGATGTCCATAGTCGTCAACTACGGTAATCCCGTCAACTTCCCCTTTCTGCTGCATCCTGCGCTGCACTCCGGCATAACTCTGTAGCCCATCCTGTATTCTGGCAAACGGCAACTCCAGCTCCAAACCGACACAGATCGCAGCGAGCGCGTTGTATACGTTGTGTAGTCCCGGTGGAGAGATATTTATCTGCCCGCGAATGCCAGTAGCGTCTTTTACAGTGAAAAATATCCGGCCATTCTCCCAAACGATATTATCAGCATGGATGTCCGCCTGGGGGGTGAGACCATAAGTTATCGTTCTTTTCTTGATCAAGGGCAGAATGTCTGCAATATTGGCGTCATCCAGACAGACGATTACCGCACCATAAAACGGTATTTTGTCGATAAACTGGAGAAACGTTGACTTAATATGGTCAAGATCCTGGTAAAAGTCGAGATGTTCAAGATCGATATTGGTAATGACTTCCAAAACTGGCGACAATTTCAAGAAGGAGCCATCACTCTCGTCGGCTTCAGCCACCAGATACTCGCCTTGCCCCAGTTTAGCATTTCCGCCAAGGGCATCGACTTTGCCGCCGATGACTATGGTCGGGTCAAGCCCTGCTGAGGCAAGCATCCAGCTGACCATCGAGGTGGTGGTCGTTTTTCCATGGCTGCCGGCAATGGCGATACCGTTTTTTTTCAGGCGCATCAGTTCCGCCAGCATCTCCGCCCGCATGATTACCGGCACATTGGTTTCTTTGGCCCGGACAACTTCCGGATTAGTGGTGGATATAGCCGAGGAGGTCACCACCACGTCGGCACCTTCCATCCATTCACTTTTATGACCGGTATAGATAATGCCGCCGAGCCGCACCAGATTGTCGGTGATAGCTGAGCCGTGCAAGTCGGACCCTGACACTTTGTAGCCGAGATTCAGCAGCAGCTCGGCTATACCGCTCATACCTATGCCGCCGATGCCGACAAAGTGAATATGTTTCGTTTTTCTGTTCATTCTATCCGGTGTTTTGCTATTTGTTCCAGGCAGCAGGCAACAATGCTCTCAGCTGCATCGGGAAAGGCGAGTCGTTTCATCGCGGTCCCCATTATAGTCAGTTGATCTTTGTTGTATATCAGTTCAAGGATACTCGCCCCGAGCTGCTCCGCAGTCAAGTCTTTTTGCAGGTACTGCACAGCACCTCCGCCGGAGACATAATATTGGCCATTTTTTTCCTGGTGGTTGTCAGCCGCGGAGGGATAGGGAATAAGAATCACCGGTTTTCCCAACACAGCAAGTTCGGACAGTGTCGTTGCCCCCGCTCTGGAGACGACCAGATCTGCCTCGGCATAGACCTCGTCCATCTTCATGAAAAAGCCTGCCACCACGGAGTCTATGCCGCGTTGCTGATACGCCGCCAACACTTTTTCCTGATCTCGATCGCCGGTTTGATGGATCACCTTGATCCCCTGGAGTTCCGAATCGGTAAATGAGCATAAGGCATCAGACACCAGACGGTTAACCGCCTGTGCCCCCTGGCTTCCTCCCAGAATCAGCAGAGTTTGCCGTCTACTTTTTTGCGACTGTGTCTTTCCGGCCAACTCAAGAATTTTATTTCGTACCGGATTGCCGGTATAGAGTATTTTATCCGCCGGAAAATGCGTTCCACTGCCGGGCAGGGACAAACATATCCTGTCAGCAAGCTTACCCAGTTTGCGATTGGCCAGTCCGGGCACCGAATTCTGTTCATGAAGCACAACAGGAAGCCCCATACTTTTCGCGGCTGCAACCACCGGACCGGTAACATACCCACCGACAGCGACAATAATATCTGGCTTAAAACGGCGGATAATAAGAAGTGCCTGGAGATACGACACCGGCAGTACCGCTATGGCTTTCAACAGCTCCAGAGGGTTTTTACCTTTAAGGCCGTAGCACCGGATACTTTCGCTGGCAAAGCCGTACATCCCGAGGCTCCGGGTATCCATTTTTCTTGTGGTACCAACAAAGAGCACCTCGGTCCCCGGCATCTGCTTTTGAAACTGCTGGGCCGTTGCCACCGCCGGAAAAAGATGTCCTCCTGTTCCGCCGCCGGTCATTAACAGGCGTATGTTATGTTTTTTTTCTCCCATGCCTGTCTCTTTGATTCAACCTGAGGTTTTCTGCAGCGCCAGTACTGCTTTTTTAAATTCGTTACCCCTGTGGCCATAACTGGTAAACATATCAAAACTGGCACACGCCGGGGAAAGCATTACGACATCTCCTGTGGCAGCGTTTTGTGCAGCCATCCGTACCGCATCGCCCATGGACTGGGTCGGGATTATTGCTACCAGGTCGGCCAAGGCCTCTTCGAGGAGCCCGGCAGCTTCGCCGAACACCACCAGTTTTTTCACCTTGGACACCACACTCTCCCGCAGCAGGCGAAAATCATCGTTTTTGTCACGGCCGCCCGCCAATAAGATGACATTTCCCGGGAACTGAGCCAGGGCGGCGATAACCGCTCCGGTATTGGTCGCCTTCGAATCATTATAGTAAGAAACGCCATCTATCTCGGCGACAAATTCGATGCGATGTGGCAGGGGTCGAAATGCCCGGAGTCCCGCCAGAGTCTGCGCATAGGTACAGCCCTGGGATCGCACCGCAAGTATGGCTGCGGCATAATTCATCAGGGTGATGCTATTAAGCTGCCCCATATCCGCAAAATGATACTCTTCCTGAATTGGGTCGACCATAAGGGTAATCGTATTGTCCCCCACTATCGCTGAAGAGGGATCATTTTTACCAAAAGTCAGGACTCTTGCTGGCAACCCCGGCGGAAAATTGCGACAAAACGGATCGTCCCCATTGATAATTGCCACGCTTCCGGGCTGTTGATGGACAAAAAGCTGCATCTTAGCCTGGACATATCTGTCCATTGAGACATGCCTGTCCAGATGGTCATTACTCATATTGAGCAGCACTCCAACATCGGGGGCGAAATCACCAGCACTTTCAAGTTGAAAGCTGGACACCTCGGCTACAATAACATCATACTCCTGCGGATGAAGGAGATACTCATACAAGGGTGTGCCAATATTTCCACCGACAAACACCCTTTTTCCGGCAGCCGCGAGAATGTCACCGATCAGAGTCGTCACCGTGGTCTTGCCGTTAGTCCCGGTAACAGCCACCACCGGCACATCTATTTGTCCGGCAACTATCGCAAACTCTCCGACGATCTTCACCCCGTCGTCTTTTAATGCCTTAATGAGGGGCAGATCAAGGTTTACTCCGGGGCTGACCAGCAACAGCTCGGCACGGCCTAAAAACTCTCGACTGTGGCCTCCCGCTTCCCATTGCACATCGAACGCGGCAAGGAACTCACCCTCCTCAGCCAGAAAGCGCTGTTCCGGCCGGTTGTCCGATACCAAAACCTCAGCTCCGCAATGACGGGCATAACGCACTGCCGCCCGACCGGAGACCCCTAGTCCCATGATCGCCACTTTTAGTCCGGGATATAGCATGGATTCGTTCTTCATCAGCGTAATTTCAGCGTGGCAATGGCAACGAGACCAAGAATAATCGAGACAATCCAGAACCTGACCACAACCTTTGTTTCATGCCAGCCTTTTTTTTCAAAATGGTGATGGAAAGGGGCCATTAAAAAAATCCGTTTACCGTGGGTCATTTTGAAATAACCGACCTGCAGAATAACCGACAGTGCCTCCATCACAAAAATACCACCAACTATGGCCAGTAAGAATTCCTGCTTAATGATGATCGCCGTAGAACCAAGGGCGCCGCCTAGAGCCAGCGAGCCGACATCGCCCATAAACATCTGCGCAGGATAGGCATTGAACCATAAAAAGCCCAAGCAGGATCCAAAAATGGTGCCACAGAATATGGCCAACTCACCACTGCCTGCGACATAAGGAATCTGTAAATAATCGGCTAGAACCACATTACCGGCAAGATAAGAAAACATCAGGTACACCGCAGCGGTCACCACGGTTGGCCCGGCTGCAAGACCATCCAGTCCATCGGTGAGGTTGACCGCATTCGAAGCCCCAACGATAACCACGATGGCGAAAACGACATACAACATGCCCAGATCCGGACGAATATTTTTAAAAAACGGCAGACTCAGATGTCCATCAAAACCGGAATGCAGAAAGATAACCACCCCGACTACAGAGGCCCCTAAAATCTGCAGGATCAATTTCCACCTGGCACTCAATCCTTTGGAATTATTTTTACGTATTTTTCGTAAGTCGTCAATGGAACCAATGCATCCGTAAAACAAAGTAACAAACAAGCCAAGCCAGACGAGGGAATTATCGAGCCGAGCCCAGAGCAGCGTACCAACAGTAATCGCTACCAGAATCAGCAGACCGCCCATGGTCGGAACGCCTTTCTTGGCCAGATGGGTCTCAGGCCCATCGTCACGCACCACTTGGCCAATCTGATAATAGCGCATGGTACGGATAAAAATTTTTCCAAGAAAAAGAACGATCAAAAATGCAGTTACCGCCCCACCTATCGAACGAAAGGTTATGTAGCGAAAAACGTTCAGCCCACTGAGACTGGTATGTAGCGGATAGAGTAGGTGATACAACATAAAAAGCAAACTCACAGGTAAATGATTCAACAGCAAATCAGGGATATGGCAACACTCTCCCTTCTATTAAAAATCAATAATCCGGGCAACGATTGTCTCAAAACGAAGCCCTCGGGAAGCCTTGACAAGGACGGCGTCACCCTGCCCAATGCGGACACGGTTGACCATTTCATGTATCCAGCTCATCGCTGCTTCTTTATCGGAGAAGGTATGGATCCGATCTTTCTTGAAACCATGTTCGAGGGCACCACTTACCACATCTTCTCTAAATTCTCCAACAACTCCTACATAATCAATCGCTAATTTTGCTATCAATGTACCGATATCATAGTGGGCACGAGGAGCAGACGCTCCAAGTTCAAGCATATCACCGATAACACAGATGGATTTTGCTCCGGCAACTGCCTGCAAAGTTTTCAAACCAGCGGCCATTGAAGCCGGATTAGCATTGTAAGTATCGTTGATTATGGTGAAACCAGACCTGGCACAAAGCATCTCCATTCTCTTGTCCGGCGGCCGGAAATCAGCCAGGCCAGCAGCGATATGCCCCAATCCAGCACCGGCCGCAATGCCGATGGCAGCAGCGCAAAGGGCATTGGATACGTTATGTTCTCCAGCAATAGCGAGATGGATTTTCGTTGTCTCTCCTCGGTGATGCAGGGTAAAGGAAATGCCACCGCCGCCTGCCACATCCGTCATCTGGATATCGGAAGCCCAGACATCCGGCTGTGGAATTTCCTGGTCGCCATGTACCGCAAAAGTAAGTTTACAATTGGGATACTTGGCGGAAAGATCCCGAATCCTCATATCATCAAGGTTGACCACCAATGTTGCCGACGCACGGGTCACAGCAAAAAGCTCTTCTTTGGCCTTGGCGACACCCTCAATTGACTGTAATCCCAAAAGATGCGCGCCATGAATATTGGTAATACAACTTATATCAGGATCAGCTATTCCCCCAAGGCGGCGGAGCTCACCGGGTTGATTCATACCCATTTCCAGGATCGCTGCACGGTGGCCGATATTAAGCGGCAGCAGCGACAGAGGCAATCCTATAAGATTATTAAAATTTCCTTTCGTTTTCAAGACACAGTCAGCGGGATAGTCAGGTCCTTCTGGCCACATCCTGATCAGTATCGAGGAAACCATCTCCTTGACAGTGGTTTTACCACAGCTGCCGGTAAGACCGATGACCACCTGCTGGCATTGTTGAGCTACTGCTCTTCTGCGAAAAGCAGCCATATCGCCCAGAGCAAGCTGGGTATCGGCGACAACGATCTGGCAGATTCCCAACCCAACCGGCAACGCAAGCTTTTTCTCGACCACCAGACAACACGCGCCATTGTCCATCGCCTGCCCAACAAAATCGTGGGCATCATGGGTTTCCCCTTTCAGGGCAACAAAAATACCATTATGACTGAGCACCCTGCTGTCGGTGACAACCGGACCGAGCAATTCCGTCACCTTCGTACCCGGATAGAGTTGACCTCTGACGGCGCTCGCAACAAGCTCAGCAGTCCAGGAAAAGAGTACTTTTTTTGCCTCCATGCGATCATCGAAAAAACGTTTGCCCTGGCGAGTTAACTGATAAGGTTCATGACCTTTTCCAGCAATAACGACAATGTCTCCGGCTGATGCCCCGCGAATCACAGCATCGATTGCCTTTTTCCTGTCCCGTATCACCACATATCCGCGCTCTGTATTGTTTCTTGCCGAGAGCCATGCCGCATCTTTTCGTTCCAGTGTCGTCTTACCGAGTCCAGGGAGAATCTGTTCGACTATCTGGTCAGGGTCTTCCGTGCGTGGGTTATCATCGGTTACCACTGCGACATCACATGCTTTCCCGGCAATTTCTCCCATCAGGGGACGCTTGCCCTTATCTCTGTCGCCGCCGCAGCCGAATACACAAAAAAGTTGTCCGTGGGGCAGTGCCGCAACCGTCTTCAGCACTTTTTCCAAAGCGTCCGGGGTATGGGCAAAATCAACCAACACCACCGGCCCCTTACAATCCCAGGAAGAGCCAGCAGTCACCCGTTCGACTCTCCCGGGAGCGCCTTTGGCCGTTGCCACAGCGCGGCAAATCAGCGTTTCATCAATGCCCATGACCAGACAAAGGCCATAGACGGTCATGATGTTATCAATGTTGTAGCGGCCAACGAGTGGAGAAGAAAGAGTATGCAGACCGGAAGACGTCTTGATAACCATCTCAGTCCGATCAAGAGTTGAGACGAAAGTATGCAGTTGGATATCACATCCATCGCTTTCCCCCCAACGGATGGTTTTTTTACCACTTTTTTCACAAATCTCCTGCAATAAACGGTTCCACTGCGGACCATCGGTTTTGGTCGTCGCATCGGGTAATACTGCCATGCAGTTTTCTCGCAAATGCTCGGAAAACAATAAGGTTTTGATCCGAAAATATTCGGCCATCTCTGTATGGTAATCGAGATGATCCCGGGAAAGATTGGTAAATGCAGCGGCATCGAACATGATTCTGCCTATTCGCGACTGAGCAAGCGCGTGGGAGGAGACCTCCATAATCACATACTCGACGCCATTATCAACCATCTCTGCCAACAGTTGCTGCAGCAGGAAGGCCTCAGGGGTCGTAAACCTGGTCTGCAGAGTCTTCGTGCTGCCGCTTTTGCCGGTATATCGGTTATTGACCGTGCCTATAACGCCAACAGCCAGTCCAGCCTGCAATAGAACATGCTCGAGTAGATACGTTACCGTGGTTTTGCCATTGGTTCCGGTGATACCGATGATCCGCAGCTTCTCTGCCGGTTGCTTAAAATAATTGGCCGAGACTGCGGCATAGGCTCGGGCTGTATTTTTCACCTCAAGGACAGTAGCACCGAGGTTTCGTGCCTGTTCCTTGGTTATTCTTTCCGGACCGCAAAGTATTGCTCGACATCCGGCAGCAACCGCTGCCTCAATAAAATTGTGACCATCACTCACCATACCAGGCAGTGCAATAAAAAGGCTGTCAGCAACACACTCCCGAGAATCAACACAAACCGAATCAATCTGTTGACTAAGAGATTTTCCGACTAAGGAATAGACCAGTTTAAACTCCAGCCCATTGAGCAACGATGCGACTGTATGAGGTATTTCAGGTAATAGCATCAGCTTGTCTTATAAGAAAATTGATTTTCTTCAAGGTTGACGAGCAACAGGTCATTTCTTCCCGGACTGCTCTCTGGATAATTTTTTGAGAGAGACATCCTCTTGTTTTACCAGGATTAACACGCATTCTTTTATTCCTTTCAGAGAGACGCCGGGACGCGGCTTCTGATCGACGACTTTCCCAGTTCCCTGAATTTTAAGCTCGACATCCATTCCCTGCAAAAGACGAAGACTTTTTCTAAGACTTAACCCCCGCAGATCCGGCATGATCCCTGGGATTAGAGTTTCTTTCGAGACTTTTTTAGATACAGCGCCAAGTTCGGTCGCCAACTGGCTATTGTACTGGTAATTATTTTCGTCCCCGACTTCGGGTTCGACTACATCAGCAATTGACTTGGCAATCTGCTGGAGCATAGAGATCCTTTCAACCTTCTCTTCGACAAGCTGTTCAAGACCCTTTTTTTCTATAGGCTCGTCCTTACTCACGCCCTCTGGCGGTCGCTGAACGACAATGAGCATATTCAGATCATGATTGCCTGCAGGCAGAGTGACAAACAGCAAATCATTGATCAGGAGCTGGTGACGACCACCATGATCAATACTTGCCAGAACGTTATCCCTGAAAAAAAAGCTATTGAGCTTGCCTTGCCTCGCCTGGCTGTGAAACAGTGCGGCAATTCTGTCACCAGCGAAATCGGACCAGAGAACCGACCGTCTATCAGAAATCTCTTTTTCTGAGAGCAATACCTCCATGCCGTTTTCCTCATCAAGGATTTTTTTTACCACGAATGGGTGTATTTTTTTGCCCTTATTGAGCAGGACAGAGTAACTCCGTAACAGCTCCAGAGGGGTCACACTCTCCGGCACAAAGTTGAAATCAATTGTTGATGCGACTCCAGTTTGTTGACTCATGGCCGCCTTTTTCGATTGGCTGGGCACATGAAAATCTGTTTCCAGTGAATCCTCCAGGCCCAACCACTCCCAGACCCGCAACCGGCTGCCGAGATCACCTTTATCCGGGATCAAGCTCCAGGCAGCAGGACTGACCTTGTCAACACCATATGCCAGCAGCATTGTTGCGTCCCGGAGATACAGTCTAAATTTCTCGGGCATTGCTAACGAAACGAAAAAAAGATCCTCAGTCTGTTCCTGAGAATATTTGGCAAAGGTATTGGGATTAAAACCCGGCAGGTTGGCTCCACCGATTATTTCCCCGGTCTCACTCTCCAGAAGATACACCGCAACCTTGTCGGCTCTTTCACTGCGTGCGATATCACGTACTAGGTTTTCTAAAATATCTTGTATTTTCAAATCAATGGTTAGAACCAAATCCAACGCATTGCTGAGAGGCTGCTTTTCTTCCTGCTGTTTGATTTTTGTGCCAGCCAGGAGTCGATCATAATAGAATTCCACCCCGGAAAGACCTATGCTGTTTTCTACCGCGCCTATAAAATAAGCCGCATCTGAATCATTCGGATAGTACCTTTTGTCATCTCTTTGTAAATACACCCCCGCCAGCTTGAGATTTTTTACGGCAATCTCTTGTTCCTGGCTTATGTTTTCTGCAATCCAGAGTCGCAGCACTCCATTTTTCAGTTGCTCTTCAAGTTTTTTTTTATCAAGAGCTAAAACTTCACTGAGACGTGTCGCCGTTTCCTCAATCGAACCGATTTCCCGGGTGCGTGCATATACGGAAACACGCTCAAGACTTACCGCAAGTTGCTTAAAGTTTCTGTCGTAAATGGTTCCTCTGACCGGACCTTCCTGCGAAAAAGTATTTTTAATGGAGTGCAGAACCTCTCTTATAGAGGTGGTGACACCATAGTACTGCTCGAGCTGGTAGCCAACAATGCCAAGCACTGCGAGAATAAAGAGAGAAAGGAGGACCCGCCTGCCCTTTTTTTTTTGTGTTCTGAGGCGGGATTTTTTTTTCATTTCGTCTAATTAGTTTTCATCGTGCAATAAAACGGCTCAGTGTGGATGCTTACCTTGGCGTCTGTCGAGGTGTCGATAATGTAACCGCAGGCGCCAGATTACTAGCGGAGTCTACGCGTATCGCCCATGGTTAAATTGCTATAACAACGAATATTCAGGACAAGCCGACAAGGGCTCAGAAATGGCCGTTTCAGGACGAAGACTATTAAGGATATATAAACGTTCCAGTTCTGCTGTTAAACCTTCCCACTTGATCTTTTGAACCGCTGTGCAGAGCCAATTTTTCGCCGGCAAGCAGCTCCATATTGACCGGAGACCAGAGTCTTGCCTTACGGGCAAGCAATTCAATGTTCTTGTCCATCAGCTCATGTCGTTGATTTTCAACGAGAGTGATTGAACTGTCAGAATCATTAACGACTGATCCGACAAAAATATTTATACCAAGAATTACAGGTAAAATCAGCAGTAGAATTTTCCCAACAGGTTTCCATAAGACCAGCCAACTTGACAGATCAAACAGTTCGCCAGAACGGGCATGCTGCCCGATGTTGATCTTTACCGCAGACCGCATATACATTTCAGTGGAATTATTATAATTCATGGTGTTCCTCCTGTTCCTTGGTTTCTTTTCCGTGCAACCCTCAACCGGGCACTGCGCGATCGTGGATTGGCCGCTATCTCTTCCGGAGATGACATGATTGGTTTACTGGTCAACACTTCTAACTGCTCATTATTTCGAAATTTTCTTTTAACTATCCGGTCTTCCAGTGAGTGGAAAGATATCACACAAAAACTGGCTCCCGGTTTGAGATACCGCACGCCATCATCGAGTATCCGGCCCAAATTTTCCAGTTCGGTATTGACAGCTATCCGCAAGGCCTGAAATACCTTTGTGGCCACGTGTATTCTTTTTGGATGAAATCTTTTCGGTACCGCATGAGCGACTACTGCAACCAGCTGCTTCGTGGTCCGGATCTCATCCTGTTTCCTATATGCAACTATTGCCGCGGCAATAGGCCGTGCCTGCCGCTCTTCGCCATAATAATAAAAGATATCCGCCAGTTCCTGTTCCGAGCAGCTTGCCAGGATAGAGCCTGCCGTTATTTCACCCCGATTGTCCATGCGCATATCAAGGAACTCATCGCTTTGAAAGCTGAAGCCCCTTCCGCCCATATCAAGTTGCAGAGAAGAAACCCCGATATCAATGAGCAGGCCATCTATCTCCTCTACACCTATTTCGTCGAGACCTGCGGCAATTTCGGCAAAATTTCGCCGGACAATTGTCAAACGTTCTTGCAGGCCATCCAGTCGTAACAGTGCATGCTGCAGTGCATTTTCGTCCCATTCAAAGGCAATAACCCTACCGTCGGGTGCCGAAGCAGACAGAATGCCTTCGGTGTGTCCGCCCAGGCCCAGAGTGCCGTCGACATACACTTTGCCAGGCTGCGGCGCCAGGTAGTGAAGGCACTCGGGTAATAATACCGAGGTGTGGATCTGCTCCACCTGCCGATCAGCCACCATTAAAGAATCCCCATCCTGGCCAGACCAGCCTGGTGTTTTTCGAAATTCTCACGGGTGGTATCAATTTCCGCCTGCGAGGCGTCTTTATCACAAATTTCTATCCAATCCATCATACCTGTTAGCGCAATGTCTTTAGTCAAGTTAGCTTCAAGGCGCAGTTCTGGAGGAATACGAATACGCCCTTGCTTGTCGACAGCGCATTCCACGACTCCACCAACGGCATAACGAACGAAGTCGGCAATCCCCTGTTCACCACCCTGGGTCAATAGTTGCGTCTCCAGAGCCTCCCATTCGGCCATCCGATACGCCCGTAAATGGGTTTTCCAGGGAGCAACCATGAGTATCTCCGAGCCGCTTTGACGCAAAACCTCACGAAAACGACTAGGAAGATTCAATCTCCCTTTCGCATCCAGTACGTGAAATGTTCTGCTTCGAAATCTGCTCTGTGCCAAAAATATGCCCCTCCAACCACATCATACCACTTTCAACTACTTTGATCCCACCCTGAACCACTATACTCCTTTTTATATTCAGACGGGGACAGTGTCAAGTAAAATATACTCGTAACTTCGGGAAGATAAGGCGCACATGAGAGAATTGACATATCTACTACATATTGCGTGTTGCTCGACGATTACCCACAGTATCTAGTGTAATATAACGAATTTCGCTGCAAATAACCCAACGCACAAATTACTCTAGAAAGAAAAGTAATTGAGTATTTTCAGTGTGTTCTAAGAATTTTGTTGAAAGAGAGAATTTTGAATATTTCTAAGAGGTGGGGCAAAGTGGTGGTGAGGTGGAAATACAAAAAGGCCAACTGCACAACTGTCAGACGGCCTTTTTATATGGGGGGGAGGTGGAGCGTTCTTTTAGGTTTAATCCTGCAACAGCTGGCGGTAGTCCGATTCACTGGAAAAACTATGTTCCGGGCCGGGGTAGCTGCCGCTCTTTACGTCCGTATTATATTGCTGAATACCCGCTTTAATAAGTGGCGAAAGATCGGCGTACTTTTTGACAAATTTCGGCGTAAACTTGTCGAACATACCAAGCAGATCATGGGTAACGAGCACCTGACCATCGCAATGCACGCCTGCACCAATGCCAATGGTCGGAATGGCGATCGACTCAGAGATCACTTGAGCCAGGCCGTCAGGAATACATTCGAGCAGTAAACCAAAGGCACCGGATTTTTCCAGCCCTTTAGCCTCAGCCAGAAGTCGCCTGGCGTCGTCAAGTCCCTTGCCCTGCAATTTATAACCACCGAGTTGACTGGCCGTCTGGGGAGTCAGGCCAATGTGGGCCATAACCGGCACACCCGCGGTAACCAGGGCCTGAACAACACCGCACATTTCCAGGCCGCCTTCCAGTTTCACCGCATCACAACCGGCCTCTTTCAAAAATCTGATGCCGTTTTTCACAGCATCCCGTTCACCGGTATGATTGGCGCCAAACGGCATATCACCGAGAATAAAACTGTCCGGCGCTCCGCGTCGAACGGCCTTGACATGATGCAGCATTTCTTCCATCGTTACCGGAACAGTGGAGTCATAGCCCAGCATCACCATTCCGAGCGAATCGCCAACCAGCAGGATGTCGACCTCGCAACTGCTCAGCAATCGCGCCATCGAACTATCATAGGCCGTTAACATGGAAATTTTTTTCCCCTGCGCCTTCATGGACCGTATTTCTGCAAGTGTTTTGCGCATAATGGCATCCTATTATTAGTGACTTAGAAATAATCTTCTTGTGCTTTTTACAAGAAGATTATTTCGTGAAGGAACTTATCCCGCAAATCTTTTGGGCGGGATTAGTGGTTTACAATCAATCTTCTTGTGCTTTTTACAAGAAGATTATTTCGTGAAGGAACTTATACCCGTCAAGCGAGTACTGAAAAGAGCCCCGCAAATCTTTTGGGCGGGATTAGTGGTTTACAAGCAATTGTCCTTGTGCTTTTTACAAGCAAATTTTACGACGCCATCATTCCTCAAATAAAGATTTCTGTACAGTCATCTGCCGGGGAATCTTTCGTTTGAAGTGTTCGTATGCCCTGGCCGTCGCCACCCGGCCGCGTGGTGTTCTATTCAAGAAACCTGATTGAATCAGAAAAGGCTCGTAGACATCTTCCAGGGTGTTTTTTTCTTCGCAGACGACGGTCGCCAGGGTTTCCAAGCCGATCGGACCGCCTTCGAATTTGTCGATGATGGTCAGCATAATCCTTCTATCCATTTCATCCAGGCCGAGTTCATCAACCCCCAGCAGATTCAGTGCCTCGTTGGCGACGAAACTATTTACCACTGCATGACCGCCCACCTCGGCAAAATCTCTTACCCGACGCAGCAATCTATTAGCAATTCTGGGCGTTCCCCGGGACCGTTTGCCAAGCTCAAGTGCGCCGCTTTGATCAATATGCATCCCCAGAATCCTTGCCGATCTTTGCACGATGGTGACCAGTTCTTCAGGCGAATAAAACTCCAGACGCAAGACCACTCCGAAACGGTCTCTCAGCGGTGGGGTCAAAAGTCCGGTGCGGGTCGTTGCCCCAATAAGAGTAAATCTGGGCAGATCCATCTTCACCGATCTGGCTCCAGGTCCCTGACCGATAATCAGATCCAACTGAAAATCTTCCATGGCCGGGTACAAAATCTCTTCGACCACATGGTTCAAGCGGTGAATTTCATCGATAAACAGCACATCACCTTCCTGCAGGCTGGTCAGAATAGCAGCAAGATCACCCTGCTTTTCGATAACCGGCCCAGAGGTAACTTTTATTCCCGCGCCCATTTCGTTGGCGATAATATAGGAGAGCGTTGTTTTGCCCAGACCGGGAAAACCATGAAAAAGGGCATGATCAAGCGGCTCGCCACGACCAAGGGCTGCCTGGATAAAAATGGCAAGGCTTTTACGCACTTGTTCCTGACCGATATAATCGGCAAGTTTTTGTGGCCGCAGGGAATTGTCGCTGCCTGGTTCCCGTTTGTCGGGTTCAGGTGCAACCAAAGGGTTGTTACGTTTGCCGGGCTCTGTCGAACCGATATCTTCCTCAATATTCATGCGAGTGCTCTCAGGGCCTCCCGGATAAGGACTTCGACTTTCTGCGTGGTAAACGCCTCCTCACCAAGCTGTTTTTTAACTTTGCCAAGTGCACTTCGGGCAATACCATCCGGATAGCCAAGATTCGTTAAAGCAGAGATGGCGTCAGCTGCAGCAGAACCGGCAACGACAGAGACCATCGAACTTGCACCTTGCAGAGGCACTGTTCCGGAAATCAAATGTGCTACCTTATCTTTTAGATCGACACAGATCCTCTCGGCTGTCTTTTTTCCGACGCCGGGAAGAGTGGTCAGTCTTTTGATATCCGCCCCACTAATCGCCTGGCAGATCTCACCAACCCGCAGGCCCGAGAGCATTGCCAGAGCCAGTTTCGGGCCGATGCCGGAGACGGTTTTCAAAATAAGAAACAGCTCTTTTTCCTTCTCCTCCAGAAAGCCAAAAAGGGTAATTGCATCTTCTCGAACATTGGTATGGATATAGAAAAAAGCATCCTGGCCTTTATCCGGCATTCGGGCAACGCAATCGGTTGACAAAAGGACTTCGTAGCCGACTCCAGCCACATCGACTACCGCCCGGTCAAAGCCCTTCGAGAACACTTTTCCTGTTAAAGTGGCTATCATATTCTCTTACAAGTGAAATTGATTAGCATGGCAAATTGCCACGGCCAAGGCATCGGCAGCATCCGAACTGGGTGAACCAGACAGCCCGAGCAACACTCGGACCATATGCTGAACCTGCTTCTTATCCGCCTGCCCATAGCCGACAACCCCTTGTTTGACAGCGCGGGCACTGTAGTCAAAAACCGTCAAACCATTCTGCATGACCGCGACAACCGCCACACCGCGAGCATGGCCAAGCTTCAAGGCAGAACTTGGATTGGTGGACATAAAAACCTCTTCAATTGCTGCAACAACAGGGCCGTGTACCTGAACCACCTCATTAATACCCTCAAAAATTTCATTGAGGCGATACGAAAACGGATATTTAGTGGTCGTTTTCACTACCCCGCAGGCGACAAAGTGCAATTGGCCCTTATCGGCATCGATAACTCCATAGCCGGTAAGCCTGCTGCCCGGATCAATGCCGATGATTCGCTCCACATTCCTGCCTGTTTTCAATTATTCCGATAACTGCTCCATCAATGCATCGTCTATATCAAAATTAGCATAGACATTCTGCACATCTTCATGGTCTTCAAGACTTTCCATCAGCCTCATCAGCGCGCGGCCAATTTTTTCATCGACTACTTCTACAGTATTCTGGGGAATCATCGAAACAGACGCATCCAGAAAGCCGACACCAGCCTCTTCCAGGGCATTGCGCACCTCATCAAAATCTTCGGGGGCAGTGATAACCTGGAACTCATTTTCTTCCTCAACAACATCCTCGGCACCTGCTTCAAGGGCGGCGTCCATCAGAGCCTCTTCTTCAACTGTAGTCTTATCAACAAGAATAAGACCTTTTTTGTCGAACATATACGCTACGCAGCCGGATTCACCCAGATTGCCATTACTTTTCGCAAAATAATGCCGCACATCGGCAACTGTCCGGTTGCGATTATCGGTCAAACATTCAACAAGAACGGCAATTCCGCCTGGCCCATATCCCTCGTACATGATCTCATCATACACCTCGCCGGCAATCTCGCCGGTACCCTTCTGAATGGCCCTGGTCATATTATCCTTGGGCATATTTTCAGCCTTGGCCGAGGAAATGGCGGAGCGCAGTCTGGGGTTTCCTTCGGGGTCACCTCCGCCATGGCGGGCTGCAACGGTAATTTCCTTGATCAAACGGGTAAATATCTTGCCCCGTTTCGCATCATTTGCACCTTTCTTTCGCTTTATCGTCGACCACTTAGAATGTCCTGACATATATTATACCTGGTTGTAATTTGATAATTTCGTAAAAAGCTCTATGTGCGCGAGCAACAACGCAGATGAAGATTTTTTACAACGCCATCACTTTTTGTACTCCATCCCCAATACAAACACTTCTCTACTCTCTATTCTTGAACTTTTCGGTTTAAGCACCTTGACCATGGCAAAACGTTTTTGCATATCTTCAACAAATGCAGGGAAATCCTCCCCCTGAAACACCTTACAGATATAGTGCCCTTTATTGAGCAGAAGTACTTCAGCAAGTGCCAGCGTTTTCCGAACCAGAGTCATTGACCTCTGGGCATCAGTCCATTTGTTGCCGGTAGTGGCCGGAGCCAGGTCGGAAACGATCACCTTGAAAGCCGGACGAAATTTCCGGACCATAAGAATCATCTCCGGCTCAAATATATCCTGGCAAATCCAGTGGATCGGAGCTCCTCCTGGCCGAACAGCCTGGTCTGCCTGCTGCAGGTCAACCCCGACAACGATCCCTTTTGGCCCAATCACTTCCGAGGCATAGAGCGACCAGCTACCGGGATAACAGCCAAGATCAAGCACACTATCGCCCCAGTGGAGAAATTTGTACTTTTGCTGCACTTCTTCCAGTTTATAAATAGATCGGGCCGGATATTTATCTTTTTTGGCCTTTCTGGAATAGTAATCGTTTATTTTACGCACGTATTAATGACTTAGAAATAATTTTCCTGTGCTCTTTACAAGAAAATTATTTCGTGAAGGAATTTACCCCTCAAGGGGGTACTGAACTGAGTCCCGCAGAGCTTTTTGGCGGGAATAGTGTTTAGCTTCTAAAAATTTGTCAAACAAATAAGTAAATGGGGAGTAACTTTTTAACATTAATTACTCGAATGTACAATCAAGACACTTATACCCGTCAAGCGAGTACTAAA